>CAJXDB010000024.1 GCA_913052285.1 uncultured bacterium
ACGGCTTGAAACAGCGTGTGGTATGCGAACTCAAAAAATGAAAATACTTGGTGCGATATGCTGGCATTTTAGATGCCGGATTCGATACAGCTCGGAGAGCATTCAATGAGCAGTGGTATGGATGGCATTTCGTACATAACCGCAACCGGGACGGCAACCTCTACGTCCGCTACCTCATCTGGGACGGCGACAGGTGGAACTCGAACTTCAACTGGCTCGACAACGACTGGAACGACAACAACCCCGCCGCGGTTGACGCAACTCTTTTCATTTCTCACCCTGCTTCGGCAGGGTTGAGTTTTTGGTAAGTTGTCCGTTCCAGCCACCTAACATCTTGCCAATCTCATCTAATGCTTCTGATAACACAATGTACTTCTTAATATCAAGCGACTTTGTTTCCCATAAGATTAAGCTGAGGAGTTTCAGAGTATCAACTTTTCGTGTTGCCTGTCGTACGTGCGGTAACTTTTCGTCACGATTGAGAAATGCCGCAGCAAAAATATTTGAGGACAACCCACACCTCAAGCAATCAGGGGCGTACGTTGAAGTGTCGGAGCTCATGGAGATGTAGTCACAGCGAAGTGTTGATGATAATCTATATTTCACAAAAAATTTCTCAATAGACAGATGCTATACTTTGTGAGATGGATCTAGCGATCACTGTAGTCGTTGTCTTTGTTGTAGCTCAGTTGCTTACGCTTATCGCTGCCGCGGCAGTATGCACACTGGTGAGTGTGGTGAGCAGAAAATCCGCAGCTAACAAAGTAGCTAACAAAGCTATATTTTCAGACATATCGTATTATTGGCTACTTAGGCCTCTTGCGTATATACCGCTTACAGTTTTTCTGGTTGTAATGTTAGATTCTGCAGGGTGGACAGGAGGGGGATTATTGACGTCAGCGCCAATTGTTGTACAGATAATTTTGTTGTATCTCTTGTTTGAGTTTGTTGCATATTGGGTACATAGAATTTTTCATGGAAATCGTCTATTGTACAGATTCCACATGCCACACCATAGGATTAAGCGTTTGGAGTGGAGTAATGGACGCCAAGACCACTTTGTATTTGAAATACTACTGTTAGTAGTATTTGTGTCTTTGGGTCTTTTGCTTGGAGTATCACCTCTTACTTTCGTCACTACTATAATTGTGTGGTATATCTTACTTTCCCTCTCGCATCACAATGTCGCCTTTTCATATGGTCCTCTTGGGAAAGTACTTCTCTCTTCGAGCGCTCATGCGGTACATCATTTTGGCTGTACTTTTGAAAACTCCAAGAACTTTGGAGTGACGCTTACACTTTTTGATCGTCTTTTTGGAACATATGCCAAGTAACTTTAAATGGGGTGCGGGTATAGCTATGCATCGATTAGTTAAGGTATGTAACGCAGTTCGATTACATGTAGCATTGGTGTATGCCCTTATCGCAATCACGTTCGTCTGGGCCGAAGGCATACGCACTCAGGAACTTGTCGCAGTTCTTTGTTTTACATCGCTTTTATCTGCGTCATATTTACTTAATAGAATAACGGATGTTGACAGTGATAGGTTGTCGCAGCCAGGTGAGGAGCTTGAAGGGAATCTAGTATTGTTCTCTGTGGTACTGCTTGCGTTTGTGCCGCTTGCTTTTCTTGTAATGTTCTCTCTTCCTGTATTGCCGTACATAACATTCATAATGGTGGGAGCTTTTTACAGCCTGCCTGCAATTTCGGGAAAAAGTTTAAGGGAGATCTTGATACTTAAGAACTTGTACGCTGCCGCAGCCTGGTACGTATCTTTTGCCTTGCTTGAATCGGTATACGCGGGTGCGACTTCTTTTTTGGAATCTCTGTTGTCTTCACCGCATGTTTTTGCCCTGGTGTTGGCTTACGAGATTATGTGGGACATCCGGGATGCGGATGCCGATCGGGCTGCTGGCATTTCAACGATACCGAACACGTTCGGGATGGTCACGACACGGCTGTCGTTACTTACGTTGTTTGCATGGGTATTGTGGATGCGCGACTTTGATGTGTCGGATCCAATCTCAGTTGCTACTGTCGTGTTAATACCCCTTTCGCTTTTGGCAACACCAAAAACTCCTCGTTGGGTCTTTCACTTAACTGTATATATTATGTTGGCGGCTGTTGCCGTGTTGGTTTTATGGTAGTGCTCTCTCCTTTGGTGTTCACACTTCTTTTGTTGCCGCCGCTTGCCGCAGTTTTGTTGTTACCAATTCCAGCGATTGTGGGGCTTTTTATTGTTCTCGGGCAGGGTCATTTCGTTGGTTCGTATGTGTATCAATTCTTTGCTGGCAGACTAGGGTGGTGGCGCGTTGTTCTTTACGCATTACTTTTTATTTTGCTGTGGGCGGTGTTTATAAGCACTAAGAGTTTTGACGCGTTACTTGCCTTGACTGCTGTCGTATTTACAGCTCATTTTACGTGGGACTCTTCTCATATACTCGGCAATAGGGAATTGCTTCCGGCGGTTATCACAAGGCTTCCTATTTTCCTACTTTTTTCCGGTTTCGTTGTGGAGAAGGTCTATGTAGTGCCGCTGGTGCCTTTTATCGTGCCGCTCGTTGTATTGTTGCTTGGCATCTACATCTTTTGTGTTGCTTTGAAGGTTTTTCATTATGATATAAGCGATTTTTTGTTTATGGGAGGGGCACTTGGTTTTCTGGGGTTAATCAGCGTATATCCGCTTCTTTCGGCGTGGATCCCTTTTGGTTTTCTGATTCTTTATCACTATTTGCAATGGTACGTATTTTACTGGAAGAGGTGTGCCTCAGTTGGCAAAGCAAGAGTACGAAAATATATAAGAAATATGCTTATTGTGAACGTGGTGGTTATCTGCTTATTTTTGTTTTGGAAGTTTTATGAAATTGGTGATATGTTACGGTATTTTTTTGTGCCGGAATATTTTTACCTTTGGACACTTACTCACATAGTCAGTAGTGTGAGATTGAGATATTAATCGCGAGGCGCACGTGCTTGCCAGCGCAATCTTGATTTACAAGATGATATGATAGGCATGTATGTTATACACGGGAAAAGGCGACAAAGGAGAGACAAAACTCTTTGGAGGTGGCAAGAAAGTTTCAAAAGCTTCTGTTGTTTCAGAGGCACTAGGGACGCTTGATGAGCTCAATTCTTTTCTTGGACTTTGCAAGGTTGAAGCTGAAAAGTACGACATTTCAGTTTCTGGGCAGAAGGTTGAGAACATTTTGCACGATGTGCAGAAAAATCTGTTTATTGTCCAAGCTGAAACTGCCGGCGCGGACAAAGCTGTTGAGGAGAGTAAGTTAAGGAGGGCAGAATTATTGATAAACGATATTGAAAGTGAACTCCCACCGATAAAGGCGTTCTTTATTTCAGGCGGCACCGAGCTTGCAGCGCGAATTGATGTGGCGCGAACGCTTGCACGACGCGCCGAGAGGCGCGTCGTGGGGGTGGTAGAGAGCAAAGAGAGAAAATTGGGAAAGTATAGCTTGGCATATATGAACAGACTCTCCTCATTACTCTATACACTGGCTCGACTAAGTAACCATAAATCTGGTATAAGTGAAGAGTCTCCAGACTATAAGTAATTTGGAGGCGCCAAATTTTGGCTCTGTTGAGCCAAAATTTGCGACCGAATCGGTTCGGTCGCAAAAATAGATGGCGGTTGTAGCTCAGCTGGTAGAGCACTCGGTTGTGGTCCGAGAGGTCACGGGTTCGATCCCCGTCAATCGCCCATGGTAGGAAATTTCAAAAAAGGTGAATGGTTTTTAGCACTTTTTAATCTTCTCTATATTCTTGGTTTTGGGGGATATTACATCTCCATAAAAAATTTCGAGTTCCTCTGGTACGTTGCAGTGCTCGTCTTCTTTTTCCTACTTGTAGTGCTTACGTTAAAAAAGAGCAAATTTGATTACACAATTCTCTGGGGACTTTCACTCTGGGGGTTTCTCCATATGGCAGGGGGCGGGGTGCCGGTAGGAGATGGAGTGCTTTATGGATACCAATTACTTTCGCTAGTAGATAATGGCGGGGACTTCTTTATTCTCAAATTTGATCAATTAGTGCACGCATTTGGCTTCGGAGTGGCAACACTTTTTATATATCATCTACTAAAACCGTATCTAAATGAAAAAACTAATTGGGGAGCCGTCTATGCAATTCTCATTGCCGCTGGTTCAGGCCTAGGAGCTCTTAATGAAATAGTTGAGTTTGTTGCGGTTGTATCATTCCCAGAGACAGGAGTCGGCGGTTATGCAAATACTGCTCTTGATCTGGTGTTTAACATAATTGGCGCCACTCTCGCCGTGATTTTCATTCACGTCCGCCGGCTAAAAACGGCAAGAGGTAATTAGCCAACGTGGGCTCGATTCCCGGTAGGCACCCAAGAAATTGCGGGGGCGACGTATCCTGGTATGCTAATAAGCGAGCGGGCGAGGTAGCTGAAAAACTTACCTCTTGGTTCGATAGGTAGAAGTTCAAGATTCAAAGCGGAGCTTCGGTTCTGGAAATGGAACTAGTAATTGAAGCCAGAAAGGGTTAGTAATTTTAAGTTAACTGATATAATTTTCCTCAATGCAAATTAAAGACCACAAAGTTGGACCGAATAATTTATTCGTACGGGAAGCAATTCCCGACACTAAGAGCTTTGACTCCCCGCTTGTGCTTGTGCACGGCTCTTTTGGAGGCGCGGAGATGTGGAAGATGGTTGCGCACGGTCTTTCTGAGATGGGATTTCATGCCTACGCTCTTTCACTTCGTGGGCATATGCCAAATGAGAAAATTAATCTTGGCGAGGTAGGTATGAGCGACTATGTGGAGGATATAAAGCAGGTAATAGAAGCTCTTAAGCTAGAGAGTCCAGTTGTGGTGGGCCACAGTATGGCAGGGCTCCTCGTACTAATGTATACAAAAGACAATCCTGTCAAAGCGGCTGTATTAATTGATCCGAGTACATCTAGTGAAGTACAAAGAGAGCCAGACGAGGTAAAAATTGCTGAGATTCCCGATGTATACAATGTGATGCAGGCAGGCATGCCAATGGATCCAATGGAAGTAATGAAAGCACTTCCTGATGTGTCACAAGAAGTTTTGATGCAGATGAAAGATATGCTCGGAGAAGAATCTGGCAAGGCAAGGCGTGACAGAAAGCGTGGTATATCAGTTCCTGAAGGGTCAATTAGCGCACCGCTACTAATTATGGGTGCCGAGCTTGGGGATTCTCTCCCTTTTGGAATTTCACTTGAATCATCAAGAAATATGGCAGAGTACTACAACGCCGATTTCTTTGAGGTGAAAGGTGCTACACATCCTGGTATGCTAATGGGCGAGCATTCAGGTAAAGTAGTCGCAAAACTTACCTCTTGGCTCAAGGGATTAGAAATTTAAGAAAATAATATGGATAGTAATAAGTTGACGTGGGCGGTCCTTATACTAGTTGTTCTGGTGGGAGGGTATTTGTTTCTAAATAATGAACGCACCGATGAAGAAGATTTAAAAGATGAGGTGGCGGAGATGGCAATGGAGGATTCTCATGAACATGAAGATGGTGAGGGACATAGTCACGAAGAGTTGGTTGTGGACGGAGAAGCTCCGACTGTTGATTTTACAATTGAGAAAGATTCAGTCGGCGGATGGAATGTTCACATCTTGACGGAGAATTTTGTATTTACTCCCGAGAATGTAAACGAAGAATATGTTGACGGAGAAGGACATGCGCACATTTACGTGGATGGAGAAAAAATAGCGCGAGTATATAACGATTGGTACCACATCGGCGCGCTTGAGGATGGAGAAAGAGAGGTTCGTGTTGAGCTAAACTCAAATAACCATAACCCATATGGAGAAGGCGGTGTGGTAGTAGAGAAGACAATCATACTTGAGGTAGTAAAATAAAGCCTCTAAAGAGCCCTGCCTGCCGGCAGGCGCAAAAATCGACTCAATTGATTGAGTCGATTTTTGTTTTAACCGTATTGAATTATCTGGACTATTACCACAAAAAGTACAATTGCAGATATACCAGTGGTGATAATAAGTGGTTTGTTTTTTATATAAAGACCGTAGAAAAACCACGCTACAACGGTTCCAAACGCTATCGCTTGAGTTGCAAGCGATATTCCTTCAACTGTTCCTGTCTCAAAAATCTTTAAAACTTGAGGGATGCTTGAAAGTGATGCTACGATACCAACCGAAGTCATTAGAGAGTTAACAATTCTTCGCTTCTTTCTTCTTTTTTCTTTCTCGCACTCGTTCAGGTTTTGGGGATTGTACATATAAAAATCGTATCACGGAGATTTTAAGTGGGTATTTCTGTATCCACATGTAACCTTTCCTCTAGGCAGTCGTTGTATTAATATATGAGCATATATTCATATATGAATACGGTAGATATTACAGACGTAGATAGGATTGTACGCACAACCTCTGCTTTTCGCCTGCTTTCTGACCCAACACGCTTTAAAATTTTGTGTATTTTAAGCAGGGCACCCAATGGAATGTGCGTTTATGAAATTGCTGAAGCGGTTGGTATCACACATTCTGCCGCTTCACATCAACTGAGTAGGCTTGAAGACAAGAAGATAGTGAAGTGTTTTAGGCATGGTCAATCTGCGTGTTATGAATTGACCAATACTCTTTTCGTAAAGGACTTAATAACGGTTATGAAATCTTTTAAGAAATAATGTATGCAAAATACAACCACAGTTACTTTAATATTGCTATTTATCGTGGCAGCAGGATTCTTTTTTCTTACAAGAGGGGATAAATTTGAGCTTCCGGAGGGGGAAACCACTTCACTTGAAGAGAAAGAAGAAAAGAAGGAGAATGTAGATATTATGAAAGAAGTAGAAAGTTCAGGAGACAAAACTGCTCGTGTTTCTGAAAGAGAAGTTTTTGTTACAGACGGAGTTAGGCACTCAATCCCACTAAACGAAATACTTTCAGGAGGTCCTCCAAAAGATGGAATTCCTTCAATCTATGAGCCAAAATTTATTTCAATCAAAGAGGCCAGAGATTTTTTGGATGATAATAGTCCTGGGTTGGGTGTAAAAATTGGTGAGGTTTCGAGGTTTTATCCATATCAGATACTTGTATGGCATGAGCTTGTTAATGACACATTAAATGGGGAGGATATTTTGGTTTCTTATTGTCCACTTTGTCTTACAGGTGTCGTATTTGATAGAAGAGTTGACAGCAAAGCAGTTGAATTTGGCGTTTCCGGTAAGCTTTGGAAGTCTAATCTTTTAATGTATGACCGAACTGGAGATTCTGAGACTGAGTCGTTATGGTCACAAGTCCTTGGTGAAGGAGTGCTTGGTCCAGAAACTGGCACAAAACTAAAGATTATTCCATCTGACGCTGTTAGGTTTTCTGATTGGATAAAGGAGAATCCCAACACAGAGGTTCTTTCAAAAGACACAGGTGCTACTAGAATTTATGGAGGCGATCCTTACGGAGATTATTACACGAACGATACTGTATCGTTCGGCGCAAGCTTTAGCGATACACGACTTCATCAAAAAGAGTTTGTGCTAGGAATTGAGGTCGCTGGAGAGTTTAAGGCATACCACACAGATGCTCTAAAAGAGGGAATCACAATTGACAGTTTTAGAGGAGAGACTATAGAGATTGTTAAAGATAAGTTTGGCGGGGTCCGAATGTCGATAGACGGGGAAGATCTTCCGTACATTGGCGGATTTTGGTTTTCGTGGTTAGCAGTGCACCCAGATACAGAATTATTTAAGTAAAATTATGAAAAAATTAGCAGAAAGTAAATATTTAATTCCAAGTTCAATTGTTGTTGCAGGGTTTCTTATTGCAGTTTCAATTTATATAGCTCAACCGAAAGGAGAAATTACCGATAGTGGTTTCGGGAATAATCTTTCGGCAACAGTAAACAACATAAATGAAGTAAATGAAGATGATCATGTACGTGGTAATAGAGATGCAAAAGTCTCCATCGTTGAGTTTTCTGATTTTGAATGCCCGTTTTGTTCACGTCTTCACCCAACTATCAGCCAAATTGTTGATGAATACGACGGTGAGGTAAATTGGGTCTACCGTCATTTTCCGCTTACCTCAATTCATTCAAGAGCATTGGGAACAAGTATTGCATCAGAGTGTGTGGCGGAATTTGGTGGAAATGACGCATTTTGGACGTTCACTGATCGTGTGTTTGAAAACCAGA
>CAJXDB010000025.1 GCA_913052285.1 uncultured bacterium
CGCAAGGCTAAAACTCAAAGGAATAGACGGGGGCTTGCACAAGCGGTGGATCATGTGGCTTAATTCGATACTAAACGAAGAACCTTACCAAGACTTGAAACCCTATTGAATTTGTATGGAAACATACTTAGTCTTCGGACAATAGGGCAGGTGATGCATGGCCGTCGTCAGTTCGTGGCTTGAGCTGTTCCCTTAAGTGGGGAAACGAACGCAACCCTCATTGTCTGTTATATATGTCAGGCGAGACTGCCCTCTCACGAGGGAGGAAGGTGGGGATGACGCCAGGTCAGCATGTCCCTTTGATGTCTTGGGCTGCACACGTGATACAATGGATGCTACAACGGGACGCGATCGCGTAAGCGTAAGCTAATCCTTATAAAAGTATCCTCAGTTCGGATTGAGGTCTGCAACTCGACCTCATGAAGTCGGAATCGCTAGTAATCGCGGGTCAGCTATACCGCGGTGAATACGTTCTCAAGCCTTGTACTCACCGCCCGTCAACTCAAGGAAGCCGGGAGTACCCGAAGTGCGCGCTTGTCGCGTCCGACGGTAAGTTCGGTGACAGGGAGTAAGTCGTAACAAGGCACGGCTAGGGGAACCTGGTCGTGGATTAATTCCAAATTGGACTGGTTTCCGGAGCTTTATGCATCGGAAGCTTTACCGGTCGTTTCGTCATTTTTGGCGAGGACAATGACGTTCATGTCATAAAAGTACGTCTGACATTCGGGAAAGACCGAAATATGAACGAGGCAAAAGAAAGAATAGTATACAAAAATACCAAGCAAATGCTTGGTATTTTGCGTATTTGAGTTGACGTAGTATGTTTTCTATGATAGAGTTTCCACAGTTGAAACAGTGAGGATCGAAAAATGATCCGTATTTTGTTAGGTTTAGTCATCATGGGAATCAGTGCGTGGGGGTTCCGCGAGCTGCTGAACTCTCAATTTGAGCTCTTATGGGGTATTCCCTTGGGGCTTACAATCGTCGCGGTTAGTGCCGGAGGATTCCTGCTTTGCTGGTGGGGGTCGCAGAAGTCGAAGCGTCACCGGCGCAAATCCAGGGACGGTCTCAGAACGGACGAGTTTGGAAAAGGACGTCGACCTGTTCAGGATTTCGTTCCTTCGCCGGATATGCAACGGCGAGTGTATCAGCTCCGCAGGATGCGTGGGAGTTGATCATGGGGAGATATAAAAACGCCGGTTTCCGAAAGGAGCCGGCGTTTCAATTTTTTAAAAAAGAAAATCGCGACCCCGAAGGGTCGCGTAGTGTTGTTCGAAAAAATGATCTAACTTATGCCTTTCGTCGTTTTTTCTTCCGCTCTTTCTTTGTCGAATGTTCTTTTCCTCCGCATTTACCAGTTTCTCGTTTAGTAGTTCTGCCCCTTGGCCTACTCTTGGAGAAGGAAAGACGACGCAGGCGTTCTTCCCAAGATTTGGGTACAGACAGTTTTGGTAAAGGTCGTCCTGGCTGGGTCTTTGGTTCTCTGTTACCGTTTCCGTATGACAAGGTATCCTCCTTCTGTTGGTCTAATAAAGAATATAGCAGGTGTTTATATAATTTTCAAATTGTTATATTTACTCTATTTTGCTATATTTTCCTCACTTGCTTACTTGCGCGTGTAGCTTCCACCTTCGCTCAAAAGTGTTTGAGCTTCGGCAGGACAAGCAGTGGTTTATCTCACAAAAGCTTGCCCTTCGAAGCTCGGATATTTATCCGAGCGGAGTATGGCGCGTGTAGCTCAGCTGGTTAGAGCGTCTCACTGATAATGAGGAGGTCGTAGGTTCGAGTCCTACCACGCGCACTCGAATAGGGCATGTGGCGAAACTGGTAGACGTGCTGCGTTCAGGGCGCAGTGGGGGCAACCCCATGGAGGTTCGACTTCTCTCATGCCCACAACGTAAGGAGACCCTTATTGATTAAGGACATCTTAGTACCGATTATTGACCGCTGGAAATTTTTATACTACTGTATTTTTAGGTTTGCTTAGCCCAGCTGGCGGTGGCGCAAATAACACCAGCAGTCTTGGTAGGTTGGCAGATCGTGAGATCTGTTGTACTCCATGTACACGGAAGACCGCTCTGTGGATGCCGATGTCGGATTAACATCTGTCGGGTTGGTTTCAATTCTGTGGTTCCTACTGAAAGACCGTGTGCCCCTACGATAGTGGGGCTTTTTCCATTTTTATTTTGGAAACTTTTCTTGGACAAGTCTTGGAATTGATTCAATAAGACCTCCCAAATCTCCAGATGTCATAAGAAGTACTACGTCATTTGGCTCAAGCTCAGATTCAAGTATGGCAAGCCCTTCCTTTTCATTATGAATGGCTTTTGCTTCGGTTCCTGACTTAAGGACACGATCAACTATTTCTTCTTGAGTAAGCTGTTCATGGGTTCCAGCACCCTGTGATGCCGGCTCGTATATCAACACTTTGTCGCTTGTTTTAAAGATGTTGTCATACCAGTGGATGGTGTCGCGGTTTCGCCAACTGAAAGTATGTGGCTCAAATACAGTTATGAGGCGGCGATTTGGAAAGTGAAGTTTAATGGCATCAAATGCGGCTTTTGCCTTCTCGTAGGAAGAACCGAAGCCCTCGTACACTGGTACGATGGAGTCAGAGGATAGTAGATCAAGTCGCCTTTTAATACCTTGAAATGTCTGTATTCCTTTCTGAAGTTCTTCTGGTGTAAGTAGTTTTTTCTCAAGAAGCATTGCGCTTGCACCGACTATATTTTCTACGTTGTGTTTCCCAAGAAGCGTTGTTGAAAGTTCGGTAACTTTTTGGCCACAGTGCATTAAGTTGAATGTTGTATTATCGCTGTACGAGATATTTTCTGCAGTCCAGTCAGTTTTTCCTAAGGCGCCATATCGCACAATACGATTTCGGTGTTCAGTAACTTGTTCAGTAACAAGTTCAGTAACACTTTTCTCGTCTGATGCGACGACAATTCCATCGTCTGGGACCATTCCAAGTAGATCCGTAAATGGTTTTAGGTATTCTTTTTTGGTTTTGAAAATATTTACGTGGTCGTGCTCTGCTGATGTAAGAAGAACATCGTGTGGATGATAGTGAAGGAACTTTGATCGCGTATCAGTATTTGATGTCGGATACTCGTCTCCCTCTATGACAAATATGTTGTCCGATCCAATGTGAGCATTCTCCATACCGATAGGTACTGCACCAATGAAGTAGCTCGGATCTTTACCTGCGTGAGTGAGGCACCAAGAAATGAGTGCGGTGACCGTCGATTTTCCGTAGCTTCCAGCAATTACTACGTTTTCTGTATTCTGTGATAATTCACCCAATATTTCAGCAAATGACTTTACTGGAATACCACTTTCATATGCAGCCTTGACCTCCTCATTAGTTTCAGGTACCAGCTTAGCGTTTTTTCCAATAACAATAACTTCTGCATCTTTTGGCACATTTTCCTTTCGGTAATTGGTATTGAAAGGTAGATTGTGTTTCTTCAAGTATTCGCTTGCCGGAGGATAAAAACCTTCATCGGATCCAGAAATATCCCAACCACTTTCTTTTAAAAGTTTGGCTACAGCACTCATGCCAATGCCTGCAATACCTATAAAGTGAGCTTTTCTGCCTGAGGCAGACTTACTGCTGATTAGCTTTGCCATGGAAATAATGTACCATAGTGACACCTATGGCGAAATTACATGTAGTTGCAACACCGATTGGGAATTTAGAAGATATAACTCTTCGGGCACTTCGAATATTGAAGGAGGTCGATGTTATCTTGTGTGAAGATACGAGGGTAACCAAGAAGCTACTTAGTAAATACGAAATAAAAACACCAACACTCTCGTACCATAGCCACAGCAAGCTCTCTAAGCTTGAGAAGATATTCGAATTACTCAAAGAGGGGAAAGACCTTGCTATGGTATCTGATGCAGGTACTCCAACTATATCAGACCCTGGAGCACAGCTAGTATCAAAAGTGAGAGAAAAGTTTGGTGATACGTCAGCTGGCGGAGTAGAGGTTTTAGTTGTGCCCGGAGCAAGCGCTCTCACCTCTGCGCTTTCCGTGGCGGGCTTACCTGCATCGGAATTTTTGTTTCTTGGATTTCTGCCGCATAAAAAGGGAAGGAAAACGTTATTTGCGGAAATGGCAGAGTCAAAGAGAACGGTTGTATTTTACGAGTCTCCTCATCGACTTTTAAAAACGCTAGAGTCTCTTTCCAAAAACCTTACGATTCATCGTAAGGTTTCGGTTTCCCGTGAACTTTCCAAACTATACGAGGATACGATATCTGGAAGCGTGATAGATGTACTTGATCACTTCAAGAGTCGCCCAGATACAGTAAAGGGAGAATTTGTGATAGTTGTTTCAGGCAGTAAATAAGCTATACTAAACGCAATGAAAAAAGAAACCGGTATAATAACGCTTGGTATATTAGTTGCTCTAATGCCGTTTTTAGGCTTTCCAAGGCTATTTGAAGCAATTCTATTAGTAGCTTTTGGACTTGGTATAGCTGTTCTTGGCTTCTTGCTTCGAAAGGGACAGCTTGGAGCACTTTGGCCTAAGGGCCGATCGGCGGATGTTTACACAGAGAATTCTGCACCACAAAAAAATGATTCAGAAATTAATGAGCGTCCGAGTCATTCGGAGTGATATAGGACGACCAACAATTTGGGGAACTGTTATTGCCGGATCGTTTGCTCTGGCTTTTTTCGGTACAGGTACTCTTTTTCCTTCTACGTATGATACAGATTTCAATTTAAGTACTGCAGGTGCCGTAGAGTCTTCAACCGTCCACATGCAAACGCCGAATGCAGTGAAAGCGATTTACATGACACAGTGTGTTGTTGGGACACCGCATTTTAGAAATAAGTTGGTTAATCTAATCGAAGAAACTGAACTTAATTCAGTTGTAATAGATGTTAAGGACTATACAGGAAGAATTGCATTTCCAAGTAGCCACCCACTTTTGAAGGATAATGTATCGCAAAAGTGTGGTGCGCCTGATATGCGCGAGTTTTTAAGTCTTCTTCACGATAAAGAAATATATACTATTGCTCGCATCACTGTATTTCAGGATCCTAACTACACTCAAAAACGTCCAGATCTTGCAATAAAAAAAGCAAGTGCAACAACAACTGTTTGGAGTGACTATAAAGGTTTGTCGTTTATAGATGTAGGAGCACGAGATTTTTGGAAATATATTGAAGCATTAGGGCATGAAGCGTATGAGATTGGTTTTGATGAGCTTAATTTTGACTATGTACGATTTCCTTCAGACGGAAACATGCAGGATATTTATTATCCGTTCAGTGAAGAGATAGTGATAGCTGATCCTGAATATGGGAAAGCGCGTGTACTCAAGCAGTTTTTTGCACATTTGTTTAAAAGTTTTCGGCACTCAGGCGCGGTGCTTTCAGCAGATCTCTTTGGTATGACAACTACTAATACTGACGACTTGAATATAGGTCAAGTGCTCGAGAACGCGTTTCCATACTTTGACTATATTGCACCGATGGTATACCCATCGCACTATCCGGCCACTTTTAACGGATTTGCCAATCCAAATCATTACCCGTATGAAGTGATTAAATTTTCACTTGATAGTGGGGTCGAGCGAGCAATTGCAGCGACTACAACTCCGCTAAAGATTCGTCCGTGGCTTCAGGATTTTGACTATGGAGGTAATTACGGAGCAGATGAGGTACGCGCGCAGATTCAGGCGACGTACGATGCAGGCTTGACCGGCTGGATGTTGTGGGACCCAGTAAATATTTACACACGCGATGCACTTCTGAGCGAGTGAGTGTAGTATATAGCTATAAAGAATATGAACGGAGAACAGGTTACATATTTTGCTGAAACAGATTCTCGCAACAAGCGAACGCGTTTTGGTATTAAGGCAAAGGATCGTACACGACATGTCTACGTTATAGGAAAAACAGGAATGGGGAAGTCAACGCTTCTAGAGAATATGGCAGTTCAAGATATTCAAAATGGAGAAGGGTTTACTTTTATTGACCCGCACGGTGCTTCTGCTGAAAAACTTCTCGACTATGTTCCAGAAGAACGAATAAATGACGTTCTGTATTTTGCGCCATTTGATATGGATTATCCTGTCGCCTTCAACATCATGGAAGACGTTGGAGCTGAAAGAAGACATTTAGTGGTAAATGGTCTTATGAGTGTGTTTGAGAAGATTTGGGTGGATCAGTGGTCGGCACGAATGGCATACATTTTGCAAAATACGCTTTTGGCACTTCTCGAGTACCCTAATTCAACACTCCTTGGGGTTAATCGTATGTATACCGATAAGGCATTTCGAAAAAAAGTAGTAGACAATATCACAGATCCAACAGTAAAGTCATTTTGGGTTGATGAATATGCGACCTACACAGATCGGTATACACAAGAGGCGACACCTGCTATTCAAAACAAAGTTGGGCAGTTTGCTTCTAATCCACTTATAAGAAATATCATTGGGCAGCCGAAATCTGCTTTTGACCTTAGGGAGCTTATGGACAATAAAAAAATTGTCATAGCCAATTTAGCCAAAGGGAAAGTTGGTGAAGGAAACGCGCGACTCCTTGGGAGTATGCTTATTACACGTATGTATCTTGCAGCACTTTCACGAGCTGATATAACAGCAGCTGAACTCAAGCAGCTTCCAAATGCGCATCTCTTTGTGGACGAGTTTCAATCGTTTGCCGACAAAAGCTTTGAAAACATTCTTTCAGAGTCTCGTAAATACAAACTTAATCTAACAGTTGCCCATCAGTACATTGAACAGATGGAAGAAGAGGTCCGAGCAGCTGTATTTGGGAATATTGGTACGATGATTACATTTCGTATAGGAGCGTATGACGCTGAAGTGCTCGAGAAAGAATTTGCTCCGATTTTCTATGCACAAGACTTGGTAAATCTTGGATTTGCACAGATTTACTTAAAACTTATGATTGACGGAATTTCATCGCAGCCATTTTCTGCTACCACACTGCCACCGCTTGAAGAACCACATATTTCTCATAAAGACCAAATTATTGCGGCATCGAGGAAGGCGTTTGCTCACCCTCGCGGTGTTGTTGAAGACGATATTCTTACATGGCATGCGCCAGTTGAGCCGCAAAAACAAAATACTGAACAAAGTCGTAATACTAACAAACGCGTAGAAAATAGAAGAAATGAGCGGTCTAACCACGCTCCCGTGAGATCTGATACGAGACAAAGAGATTCTAACAGAAGATTTGAACGACGACCCAAAGACGCTGATTCAGTCGAAAAGCTTAGACATAAGATGAATACGGCTAATCGTGTTAAGAGAAATGATGATGGTAAAGGGCCGTCAGAAAGTCACATGAACGAACTTCGATCCGTTCTTAAATCTGTGGTTAAAGATGAGGATAAGAATCATTCTAAACAGCCTTTCCAAAAAGATTCAAATTTCAGAAATGACAATTCGCGCACAGAAAATATAGAAAAAACTAAACAGAACATTCCTTCACAAAAAAAAGAGGTACCCGCCGAGGTGCTAAAGAAGCTTCTTGATGTTGACGACAAAAAGTAGAATAGACTAAAGCACGTCCACTTTTTATTGTTAACAGTCTTATTGTTGTTACAATTTTAAGTATGCGATTTTGTGTTGGTTTTTTTGTATTCTTTTTTCTATTTTTTAATGTTGCAAATGCTCAAATTGTAGTAAGTGAGATTATGTATGATCTGGAAGGGTCAGATTCTGGACGGGAATGGATTGAAATTCAAAATGTAGGACTTGAGTCTGTTGACCTGTCTTCCTGGAAGTTTTTTGAAAATGATACAAATCATAAGCTAGTTATTTCACAGGGTAGTGAAAGTGTTTCTCCTGATTTCTTTGCAATAATTGCAGATAAACCGGACTTATTTCTTGCTGACTTCCCTTCATTTTCGGGGACTTTATTTGACAGTTCGTTCTCACTTAAAAACAGTGGCGAAACACTAATAATTCGTGACGGAGATTTGTCTGATGTTGATACAGTAAATTACAATACCGAATTAGGTGGTAGAGGCGATGGGAATTCTCTACAGCTTGTAGGTGGTGTGTTTACTTCACAGGCTCCAACACCGGGAGAAGAAAATATACATGAAGAGTCGGTAAGCGTAGAGGTTGTAGAAAATGAAAGTTCTTCTGTGCAAGAAG
>CAJXDB010000026.1 GCA_913052285.1 uncultured bacterium
TTAACTACATCAAGCCCAAAAAGCGATATTTCTCCTTCTCTGAATTTGGCGATACCGGTAATAGAATGAATTGTCGAAGTCTTCCCAGCCCCATTGGGTCCAAGAAAGCCAAAGAACTCTCCTTTTTCCACCGAAAACGAAATACCGTCAACAGCAACAACGCCATTGTCGTATACTTTTTTAAGATTTTTTATTTCGAGAGCAGACACGAACTCGATTATACAAGAGAGATGAAGTATTGGAAAATAAGAACAGTGGAAACAGCGAGAACTGCTTTATGCACCATCTCTGTGAGAATAGCTTTGAATCCCCACGTCCATGGCGGACCTGCAATACCAAGAAGTGGTACAACAACAAGTCCCTGAATCCATATAATCAAAAAGTAAGACACAAGAACCGGTGTAAATTCTATAAAATCAAATAAATAGAAAAACGCTAGAGGAAAACCCCATGCAGTGCCGTACGCAAAATGAACTGTGTAACTTGCCGCTATTTTCATCCATTGCGAGAGCTGTTCAAAGTTAAGACGGAAGATTTTGAATACAGCAATTGCAGGAGTGTAACTTATCGGCCGCCTACTTATACGCATTTCAACTTCCTGACCTACTGTCATAACCACAGTTCCAAGAAATGCTGCGGCAAAACTTATAAAAAGAAGAACTATTAAATCCATATTATTTTCTATCTAACACTTTTTTAACCGCTTTTATAATATGCGAAACTCCCATTCCATAATGTTCTAAAAGTTCAGAGGGTGAACCAGACTGACCAAACTGGTCGCGAACACCTATAAACTCAATTGGCATTGGGCTCTCTTGCGCTAGAATCTCTGCAACTGCGGAGCCCATACCGCCCGCAATCTGGTGCTCCTCAACCGTTACGACTGCGCCTGCCTGCTCTGCCACTTTGAGTACTGCACTCTTGTCCATTGGTTTTATCGTGTGATTATCAAGAACAACTGTCTCAATTTCTCCTGAAAGTTCGTGTGCCGCGCGAAGTGCATTGTGCACCAATGGACCGCACGCAATAATCGCAACCTCTGGTTTTTTTCCTTCCCAGAGAACATTTGCCTCGCCGATTTCAAATGGAGAATCCTGCGTGGTAAAGCACGGCGTCTTCTCACGCGCGAAGCGAAGATACACCGGTCCTTTATATGATACTGACTCAATGGTAGCTTTTTCAGCCTGCATGGCGTCAGCCGGATATACTACGGTCATATTTGGCTGAACACGCATGAGTGCAATATCTTCAAGAGCTTGGTGCGTCGCTCCGTCTGGTCCCACCGATACGCCGGCGTGCGCGCCGGCGATCTTAACCGGCACATTGTTTAAGGAAATAGTCGTCCTGATCTGTTCATTATTTCTTCCAGGGCTAAAGACAGCGTACGAGGTAATAAATGGAATTTTTCCATATGCAGCAAGTCCCGCCGCAACTGTCGCCAAATTTTGCTCCGCAACCCCAATTTCAATATAACGCTTCGGAAATTTTTCCTTGAACCAGTGCGTTCGAGTTGATTCAGCTAAGTCCGCACAAAGTGCAACGACTCGCTCATCCTGCTCACCCGCACGCACAAGTCCTTTGCCAAAGCCATCTCGCGGTGCTTCACAGTCAAGCGCCTCTGTTTCAAATACATTTGCCTGCAATTTCGCACTTCGATTAATCATATTAAATACATTCGCTATCGATTTTTCCGCCAAGCGTTCGCATGTCTCGCAAGAATTTTTCCGCTTCTTCCGGTTTCGGAGGCTTGCCGTGCCAGTGATAGTCAAACTCGATGTCCGGTATACCTTTGCCTGGAATGGTGTGCGCAATAATAATTGTTGGCTTTTCACGAATTGCTTTTGCCTCGTCAACAGCATCCACAAATGCTTCAATGTTGTGTCCGTCCACCTCAAGCACATGCCAGCCAAATGCTTCGTACTTTGCACGAAGTGGCTCAATAGGCATCACATCTTCAGTCATACCATTAATCTGAATATTGTTCCTATCTATAATACCTGTTAGGTTTGAAAGATTGTTATTGCCTGCAAACATTGCTGACTCCCATGTATTTCCCGCTTGCTGTTCAGCATCAGACATCACGCAGTACACGCGGAATGTCTTGTTATCCATCTGCGCACCATAAGCAATGCCAGCAGCTTGCCCAAGACCCGATCCAAGCGGTCCTGAAGTTGTCTCCATCGAAGGAAGTTTTTCGCGCTCCGGATGCCCCTGCATACGTGATCCAAGTTTTCGAAGCGTCTTTGCCTCGTCAAGCGAAAAGTAACCTGCGTGTGCCATAGCAGCATAACGAACTGGTACAATGTGACCATTTGAAAGAATAAGTCGGTCACGCTCTTCCCACATAGGATCTTTTGGTTTGTGGTTGAGTACGTAGAAATACAGCGCAGCAAAAATATCAGCCATTCCAAGTGGACCTGCAGTATGCCCAGAACCTGCCTCAACAAGCATCTCAATAATTGTCTTTCGAATCTTAACGGCCTCGCACTCAATTTCTTTTACTTTGTCGTCGTGAATACTCATATTAATGACTTGAGTTGTGCAATAGTCTTTCCAATATTGTCACTTTTAAAAATAGTTGAACCGGATATAAGTTTGTTTGCACCTGCGGCAACGAGCTTTGGAGCCGTCTCAAGATTTACACCTATATCAACTCCTATTATAAGCTCCGGATACTGTTCACGTAAACTAGCAACCTTCTTAAGTACATGTACATCAAGAGGGACACCATGATGTCCGATTTTTTGATTTCCCATACACTGTACAAAACTTACTTTGTCGACCCAGCTACCTAACGCCTCGTTTGGAGTATTTGGAGAAAGAGCAACTCCTATTTCGATATCCTTACCAGACAATTCGAATAAAATTCGATCAAGTACATTGGTGCTCTCAATGTGAACGATAAGTGAACGAGCTCCTGCGTGAATCCAATCGTGAATTACTTCTTCGGGAGCATACATCATCATGTCAATCTCATAAAAAATACTTTTATTGTTTGGAAGCATTGGCTCTTCCTCTTTCTCGTACGGCCAGCTTGTAGAAGGTGCAAACTTTCCATCCATAACATCAACCTGAACACGCCTAACAAACGGCTCTACAAGAGCTACTTTTTCTTTAAGATCTTCAAAACTTTTTGGAATAATGGCCGGAACAACCTCAACCATGTTGATCGATTTTTTTGATTCGACGTACGTGGCGTTCATCTTCTGAAAATTGTGTTTCAAGCCATAATTTTACCGCTTCTTGTGCCTCATTTTCATTTATAAATCGTGCTCCAATTGATAGAACGTTCGCATTATTATGCTCACGGGAAAGCTTTATAACTTCTAAAGAGCAACCGTAAAATGTAGCAGCCCTAACATTATTAAATCGATTGGCAACCATTGCCTCGCCTTGTCCAGAACCACCAATCACGATGCCACGAGTACTATCAGGTTCTGCAGATACTTTCTGTGCAACAGATGAAATAAAGTCAGGATAGTCATCATCTTGATTTAGTTCGTGAGGTCCGAGGTCTTCTACTTCATACCCAAGCTCTTGTACAAATGGAATAAGTTTTCCTTTTAATTCAAAGCCTGCATGATCACTTGTAAATAGAATTTTCATATTACGGAGTTTTTGAAAATTGACCGGTCTTTACTACGTGATTTACAAGCGTATGCGCATATCCCATTTCGTTGTCGTACCAGGAAAGCACCTTGACCAGATTACCTCCAACAACACGTGTAAATGAAAGGTCGGCTATTGACGCGTGAGGATCACCAATAATGTCAGTTGAGACAACCGGATCGTTCGTCACAGTAAAGATTCTTTTCCATCGGTCAGATCCTGAAGCTTCGGTTAAAATTCTGTTTACCTCTTCAACTGTTGTTTCTTTTTTTGACACAAATGTAACGTCAACAAGAGAACCATTTACAACCGGCACGCGTACTGCCATGCCATCAAACTTTCCTTTAAGGTCGGTAATTGCCTGTGCGGTTGCAATTGCCGCACCGGTTGTAGAAGGTACGATATTTACCGCCGCGGCTCTGCCGCGGCGAGGCTTTTTATTCGGTGTATCAACTAGGTCCTGACTTGCCGTATAGCCGTGAATTGTGTTTAACACTGCTTTTTCAACACCAAGTGATTCGCTTAAAATTTGCATCAAAGGACTTCCTGCATTTGTAGTACAACTTGCATTTGAACTGATATCACACGTCTGAAGCTTATCCTCGTTTACTCCCATAAGAACAGTTGCCCCAACAATTCCCTCTGGAGGTTCATCTTTTACTGGCGCTGAAACCACTACTCGCTTTGCTCCAGCTTTTAGGTGTGCACGCGATTTCTCATAGCTTGCAAACACACCAGTAGCCTCAACCACTATATCAATCTCAAGAACTCCCCACGGAAGTCTTTCCGGATCCGGCTCACTCAAAAAAGCGATTTCCATGCCATCAACAATAAGCTTTGTCGGACTTCCCTTTTCTACTTTAACATCAAAACTACTCTTCCCGTACACCGAGTCGTATTTAAGAAGATATGCAATATTATCAATGTCACCAAGGTCATTTATAGCAACGATATTGAGATCAGGATTGTTTTTGGCAACTTTAAAAAACGAGCGTCCAATTCGCCCAAACCCATTTATCGCTACGTTAATCTTTCCCATAAGTGCTTGTTGTGTATCTGTAGTATATCAACTTGCACGTACGATAGAAATAACCCTACCCACAAATAACTCCTACCTACTTCAATCTATTTTTTATTCTAAAAAGTCTTTTACTCTAATACTCTAAAATCACACTAACCACCAACCCACTCAAACTCACGATCGTGAGTTTGAGTATGCCACAAACGTAAGGCAAACAATTCCTTACAATTTGAACAACTGCTTAAGGTCTCTATCATATTGCACACTGTCAGCAACAACATAGAGAACGTCTTTTCCTATCTTGCAGTCAGCTTTGAGCATTGTGATAACTTCTTCGCAGTCGTACGGATATATCCATACACTGTTCTGTAAGCGCATAAAGCCAAGTGAGGTAAGTTCACGTCGCAATCTGTCACGAACATTTCTTTTCTTCTCTTTAATATCGAAGGCAATAAGTCGCCACTTCCCGTCCCACCGCTTTGGTTTTTTCAGTGCCTTTTCACCACGATGGTACTCTTCTAAACGTTCTTTACCAGCACTAGTAAGTCGAAGATATCGCTTACCCCCGCGCTCCTCAAATGTGATATACCCCTTTCCTTTCAACCTTGAGATAGCATCATTTACATACTTCTGGGGATATTTCCTTTTACCGGCACCAAACACTCGAAGTGCCGGACCAACACCGGGTGCAACAGCCACCACCGCAAGTATTCCAACAGCGGCAATTGTCATAAGTAGAATTTTCTCAACCGGCACCTTTTTCATTAATATATCAACGCATTTACGGTAAATTACTTTCTTTTAACTTCAAAACAACTTCAAAGATTACATCAACACCGATTCATATTCACGGTCGTGAGTGTAAGTCGGTGTTATTAAATTATATAACATGTCTTATATATTGAGAATGAAAAACCGACTACTGTTCACGATCGTGAACTTGGGTAGGTTGGGTGTGGTTAAATTATATATTAATAATAACAACACGCACACTACCGTTCACGATCGTGAGCGGTAGTGTGCTGGCTTCGTGTGAAGAGTATGGAAACAGAGTTGAAAAAAAGTTAGTGGTCGAGGTTGCTTGTTCTGAGCGTTGTCGAAGGACTTGCTCTGAGCGAGCCGCGGCGAGCGAAGGATAGAGACATATACTAACGTCCTAGCTTATATAATCTATCTATCTCTTCGGCTGATAGTGCTCGGTCGTAGATGCGGACGTCGTCTAGCAGTCCTTCCCAACTCTGAGTAAAAGTGGTTCCAGTATTGCCAATGTGTGCATTATTATTAAGTGTTGTAAGACCTGTGTAAGTACTACTATCTTTCAGTACACCATCTATATATACACTGTATGTTCCATCGTCCCACATAAGAGCTATGTGGTACCACGTATTTACTAAAAGTGTTTGTATCGCTAAAGATTTTGTATGAGAATCACCCAGACCTAAGTCAAAGCTTCCACCAACATTATCGACATATAACTGAATCCGTGTATCTTAAATCTCTGGTTAAATATTTAAGCTTGCTGTCTCACCAGTCGGCTCCGTTGCAGTCGATGGTGTTGATGTCCCTATGTCAGTTGCAGTCGATGGTGTTGACGTTGCCTCCTCGGTTACAACAGGTTCAGGAGTTTCAATAACTACTGGAGGTGTTGAAGTTGCAGTCTCTTCAATTACAACCGGTTCAACCACTTCTTCTGCTGGAGCATTAGGATCAAATACGACTACAGTACGCTCTGCTGTAGCGGTGTTTCCAGCCTCATCTGTTGCAGTATATATAATAGAGTGTTCTCCTACAGTTGTAGTATCAATTTGAACCTGATTTACCTCTTCACCATTAACGGTAGTGGTATAACCGAGGTTGTTGTTGATTGCCTGCCCTGAGGAAGTCGAAGGGTCAGTTACTAGTGCTCCTAGGTCTGAATAGTCGCTGTTAAGCTCAATTTGAGCTGGATTGTTGCCGTTTATTGTTATGGTTGGGGGTTCCTTGTCCGCCGAAGCATTTGCGGAGGTGGAGATGTCTCCGTCAGTGGTGGGGGTTGAGGTAGCAGTGCTTCCGGAGCCACTATCATTTACAAGAGGACATGCGCCCGCTTCTGTAACAGTTACTCCATCTCGAATCTTCAAACAGTACGGCTCGCCAGTTACTTCATCGTAAAGCGTAATTCCTGTTGGTCGTTCTTGAGATCCCACAGTCAGGTTATAGGCAAATAGGTTTGCGATTTTGATAACACCTTGTGCGATTTTGACGCCAAGTGATGCAAGGTAGTCAACAACCGACGAAAGCGAGAACCCGCCACCGCCTGCCTGCCCTGAACCTTGTTGAAGGGCCAACTGTGCCTCAATATCTGCAATACGCATTTCAATGCCTTTTAGTTTTTCGGAAAGTTCCTGAACACCTGTGAGTGTAAACGTTGCCAATTTGTAGATATCAACTCCGTTGCCGTCAACCGATAACACTTCCTGCGGCGCTTCTTCAGCAATGAGTCCAAGACGAAGTGGAGCATCCTCACTTTCATGCTGGTAACGATATTCCGCCACCTCTACATTTTCAATCTTTGTAAGAATATCATCTTTTTCTGCCTCGGTGAGATGCATAATGTCCTTCTTACTGGTCTCAGTTGAGATGTTTACAAACGATGTAGCCGCTACA
This sequence comes from uncultured bacterium, assembly GCA_913052285.1. Taxonomy (GTDB): domain Bacteria; phylum Patescibacteriota; class Minisyncoccia; order Phycocordibacterales; family CAJXDB01; genus CAJXDB01. Next base: position 7,277 of record CAJXDB010000026.1, read on the forward strand.
TCTCCAATTACGTGGAGTTTGTATTCAGGGGTTGTGGTACCTATTCCAACAAACGTAGATGTTGCAAATGCCATCGTGATATTACCGCTCTCACCTATGGAAGCACCTCCTGATGCATCATCACCACAGATGAAGTTACCGTTGGCATCAGTGTCTACCGTGTCACAGGAGACGAGTGACTGAACTCTTACTGTACCTCCTTCTAGTCTAATACCGTTTGCAAATGTTGATGTCGCGGTGGTTGACTGAACGTCTAGTGCATTTGTTTGTATACCGCCGGTGAAAGTAGATGTCGCAGTACTTGTTGCAGAGAATGATGTTGCAGTGATGGTGTCATTCACGGTG
>CAJXDB010000027.1 GCA_913052285.1 uncultured bacterium
AAAAGATCTTGAGAAAAAGCTAAATAAAAGGCTTGAAAAAGCAGGTTCGGTTGAGCGTGAAAAACTAAATCGCCGTCTGGCACTTGTTCGATCAATGCAGAAAGCAGGAGTTCGTCCAGAGTGGATGTTTCTTTCTCGCGTTCCTGTTATTCCTCCTGCAATAAGGCCGATGGTGGCTCTTGAGGGAGGACGTCATGCAACAAGTGATGTTAACGATTTGTATCGTCGCGTTATTAACAGAAATAATAGGCTGCGAAAACTTCAGGATATACAGGCACCGGAGGTGATTCTTAGAAATGAAAAACGAATTCTCCAGGAAGCTGTCGACGCACTCATTGATAATTCAATCAGGCACGGAAACACTATGTTTTCCGCCATGAGTCAGGCACACCGAAGGCCGCTTAAATCACTTTCAGATTATCTGAAGGGTAAACAGGGATACTTTAGACAAAACCTTCTTGGAAAGCGTGTTGACTATTCTGGCCGTTCGGTAATTATTGTCGGACCAAGTCTAAAACTTGACCAATGTGGGCTTCCGAAGCGTATGGCACTTGAACTCTTCCGCCCATTTGTGATTGCGGAGCTTTTGAAGAAAGAACTTGCATATAATATTCGAGGTGCTGGGCGACTTATTGAAGACGGAATTCCTGAAGTATGGGCAATCCTTGAGGATGTAATAAAAGACAAACACGTTCTTCTAAACCGTGCGCCAACTCTGCATAGGCAGGGTATTCAGGCATTCAGACCGGTCTTGATTGAAGGCCACGCAATTCAGGTGCACCCTCTTGTGTGCCCTGCTTTCAACGCGGACTTTGACGGTGACCAGATGGCGGTGCATGTTCCGCTTTCACGCGAAGCACAGCGTGAAGCCGCAGAGGTGATGTCAGCAAATAAGAACGTACTTAAGCCGGGAAGTGGTGATTCGGTAGTTGCCGTAGCGAAGCTCGATATAGTACTTGGTTGTTACTGGACGACAAAAATCGTCGATGGTGAAAAAGGTGAGGGCAAGATCTTTCCTACGCCAAACAGTGCGATTACCGCATACGACTTTGGAGAGGTTGGATTTCGTGCACAAATTAAAGTTATGGGCACTGAAAGCCCAAAATACAAGAGCTATAAAGGAATGGTGTTTGATACGTCCGTGGGAAGACTTCTTTTCAACAGCATGCTTCCGAGTGACTATCCATATTTAAACGATGAGATGACAAATAAGACAATGTCCAAACTTGTTGATGATTTGATTCAGCACTACGGACTTGAACAGGTCCCGTCAATTGTAGATAAGATTAAGAAATTTGGTTTTCGCTATGCGACACAGTCTGGTATTACATGGAGTATTAGCGATCTTGGTGTACCTAGCCAAAAGAACGAAGTGCTTGAAGAGGCTAGGAAGAAATCACAGGAAGTTGCTGATCAGTATAATGAAGGACTTCTCTCAGCTGAAGAAAAGCGACGAATGAATATAGAGATATGGCATGGTGCAAGAAACGAAGTAGAGGAAATGATTCCAAAGTCTCTTAATACCAGTGGTTCGGTGTATGACATGTGGAAGAGTGGTGCACGAGGATCACTTTCACAAATAGTGCAGATGGCTGGTATGAAAGGTCTTATTCAAAATCCTAAGGGAGAGACCATTGAATTTCCTATTACCGCATCAATGAAAGAAGGACTTACTCCGCTTGAGTACTTTGTTACCACTCACGGAGCGCGAAAGGGTCTTGCCGATACTGCACTGAATACCGCAAAAGCTGGATACCTTACTCGCCGTCTCTTTGACGTTGCACAAGATGCAATTATTACTGAAAAGAACTGTGGTGAGAAGGACGGGATTATCATCACGCGTGAGAGTGCTTCAGGTATTGATGTGCCGTTTGCAAGAAATGTAAAAGGACGTTTTCTTTCTCACGATCTTGTTGATGCGGATGGAAAAAAACTTTTCAAAAAAGGACATCTTATTACACCAAGCGAGGCAGAGCAGATTGAGGAGGCAGATGTATCTGAAGCTCATGTTCGTTCTCCAATGACGTGTAAGACGCTTCACGGTATTTGTCAAAATTGTTATGGAGCAGATCTTACAATAAATACACTTGTTGACCTTGGTGAAGCCGTCGGAACTGTAGCAGCGCAGGCCATTGGAGAGCCAGGTACACAGCTTACTATGCGTACATTCCATACTGGTGGTACTGCATCTGTTGGAGGTGACATAACTCAAGGATTACCACGAGTTGAGGAAGTATACGAGAAGCGTATACCAAAAAACCCTGCCGCAGTATGCCGTATTGATGGTAGTGTTTCAGAAATTCGAAATGAAGAGAAAGAGAAGATTATTGTCATTCTTCCTGATCCTAGCGAGAAAGGGGCTTCAAAATCAAAGAAAAATATTGAATATCCTGTAAATTTCAGGCGTATGTCGCTTGTAAAAGTCGGCGATGAAGTAAAACGCGGGGACTTGCTCACTGATGGATCAGTGGATATTAGCGACTTGTTCAAATATGGAGGTAAGGAGCACGCACAGGAATATATCATTAATGAAACAAATAAAATCTACGAACTTCAAGGAGTTTCTATCTCGCGTAAACACGTTGAGGTAATTGTAAAACAGATGTTTTCAAGGCGTCGTGTTAAAGACCCTGGAGGCACTCATCTTGGTATTGGTGACACTGTAGAGGAATGGTATCTCAAGGAGGTTAATGATCATGCAAAGGAAAATGGAGGAGAAGCGGCACAGACAATTTCCGTTGTACTCGGTATTTCAGAAGTGTCACTTTCACGTCGGAGTGTTCTTTCTACAGCATCATTCCAAAATACCACTAAAGTGCTTATAAATGCGGCAGTTCGCGGAAGCGTTGACAAGCTCATAGGTCTAAAAGAAAATGTCATTATCGGACGTTTGATTCCTGCAGGTACAGGATTTTCTGGAAGTCGTAAAGCTGATATGGTGCGAGAGGTTCAGGATGAGTACGACAGAGATAAACTTGCTGAGTCACAAGCTACCTCAAGAGTGCGGGAGGAAACGTCATAAGCTTAAAAGCTCATGTCATCTACAGTTGAACAAATCAAAGAAAGGCTCGGCATTGTCGAGGTGGTACGCTCATACGTAAAGCTTGAGAAAGCTGGAGCAAACTTTAAGGCGCGATGCCCATTTCATAACGAGAAAACTCCGTCATTCTTTGTTTCTCCTTCTCGCGGAACGTATCACTGCTTTGGCTGTAATGCTGGTGGTGATATTTTCACATTTGTAGAACACTTTGAAGGAGTTGATTTTTCAGGTGCTTTGAGAGTCCTTGCTGACCGAGCTGGTATTCCAATAGTTTTTGAGCGTTCACAAGTTCGAAATGAGCGTACCAGATTATTCGAGCTTCTTGAGGCTGCAACGGTATTTTTTGAGGGCAATATAAAGAAAAATCCATCTGTAAGTGAGTATCTTAATAAGCGCGGTATAAAAGACGAAACTATAAAATACTTTCGTGTAGGCTTCAGTCTGCCACAGTGGGATAGTTTGTATACATATCTAAAGGGAAAGGGTTTCAGTGAGGAAGAGATTGAAAAGGCGGGGCTTATTAAAAAAAGAGGCCAGGATGCGGAGGCCGGTACCGGCAAAAGCTCAAGTCAATCTCGTGGATACTACGATCGGTTTAGGGGGAGAGTATTGTTTCCAATATCTGATAGTTCCGGACGAATTGTTGCTTTTTCAGGAAGGATTTTCAGTACTTCGGGAGAGAAGAAAGATGAAGAGGCGGCGAAGTATATTAATAGTCCGGAAACGCCACTATTCGATAAGTCAAAAGTACTGTATGGCTTTGATAAAGCCAAGTTTTCCATACGGAAGCTAAACTGTTCTATTGTTGTTGAAGGCCAGATGGATCTTCTTGCTACACATCAGGCAGGGTATACAAATGCGATTGCTCTTTCAGGAACCGCCTTGACGGGGGATCATCTCATCATGCTTAATCGTCTTTCGTCGAACATTGTGCTTGCTTTTGACGCGGATAGCGCAGGCGTTTCCTCTTCTGGAAGAGCCACTAAGCTGGCGCTCGGTATGGGAATGGATGTAAAAATCGCCGCAATGCAGGAAGGGGTTGATCCGGCTGATCTTATTTCAAAAGACGTTTCCGAGTGGAAAAAAGTTGTTAAGGAGGCTAAACATGTTGTTGATTTCTATCTTGATGTTTTAAGTGGAAAGGGGCGTGACGAACGTACGTATAAACTTGAAGTCAGACGTATTGTGCTTCCATATGTTGCCATGATAAAAAATAAAATTGATCAGGCTCATTTTATAAAAAGAATATCAGAGAAATTGGGAGTATCAGAAGAGCCGGTTCGAGAGGAGCTTATCAGTCTAGTAAATTCAAAAGAGGAGGTACCGTCTCAAAATACAAAAAACCCTATTCTTGAGAAACACTCACGTAGAAGTGCAATTGAGCGAAAACTTTTGGGAATAATACTACTTGGAAAAAAGCGCGTAGGCGTTGATAAAAATACGTTATCAAAAAAGCTTGAAGAAATAGTTGGAAAGGAACACTCTGGCCGTATTATGAAAGAATCTATACGTGCACCAAGTGACATATTACTTGAAGCGGAGGTATACTACGGCGATAGAAAAGACCTCCGTGAAGAAGCGGAAGATCTTCTATATCATCTTGATGAGGAGTGTACGAGAGAGGAACTTACTGATACGATGAGCAGACTACGCCACGCTGAAGCTGAGAAAAAGGAATCAGATGTGGTAAAACTTCTTAAAAGGTGTAAAAAATTATCTGACAAGCTTGCCGAGCTAAATAATAGACACTATTCTCAAGTAACATAATATGCCAAAGAAAAAAACCACAACAAAAAAGAAAAAAACTTTGAAGCGAAAACCTTCTCCTAAACGTACAAAAAAGAAGGTTGTCAAAAAAATAAAAAAGACCGTTAGGGCACGCACGTCAGTTAAAAAGGTAAGAAAAACAGCTTCAAAAAAGCCTTCCAAGAAGCGGGCAAAAGTTTCTCGTATAAAAAAAACAACAAAAAAGGCGGTTGTAAAACGAAAGCCTGCTAAAAAAGCTAAACCGAAGACTAAGAAGCTAAGCAAAAAGGAACGTGAAAAGGAAGAGAAAGCAAAACGCTTGCTTTCTAAAGGGCGTGAGCGCGGTTATGTAACATATGATGAGATTTTGAAAGAATTTCCAACTATAGAAGTAGATGTAGTATTTCTTGAGGAAATGTATGATCGGTTTAGTACGGCCAATATAGATGTGCTTGAAGGTGGTGGAATTTTGGAAGACAGCGCAACTGAAACTCTACTTGATAAAAAGAACGTATATCGCAGGAGCGACTCCTCATATGATTCAATTCAAATGTACTTGAGGGAAATTGGACAGTATCCGCTTTTGACAGCAGTTGAAGAGAAAGAATTTGCAAAACGCATTGAGGCGGGAGACGATGAAGCGCGAAATCTTCTTGCGAGAGCAAACCTTCGTCTTGTTGTATCTATTGCAAAAAGGTATGTGGGAAGGAGTCCCGACCTTACACTTCTTGACCTTATTCAGGAGGGGAATCTAGGCCTCTTCAAGGCAGTAGACAAGTTTGATTGGAAAAAAGGGTATAAGTTCTCAACGTATGCAACATGGTGGATCAGGCAGGCTATTACACGAGCTCTTGCCGACCAGTCTCGTACAATTCGTATTCCGGTTCACATGGTTGAAACTATAGCAAAGTACAAGCAAGTTGTACGCCGTCTTTCGCAGGACTTGGGGCGTGATCCGCTTCCGGAGGAGGTTGCAACTGAAATGGGTCTCGAGCCCGAAAAGATCTACAATATAGAGAAAATCAGTCAGGATACTATCTCACTTGAGAGTCCGGTTGGTGACGACGGTGATGACCGTTCAACTCTCTCTGATTTCATTAAAGATGACAAGGCGGCATCTCCAGACAGAGAAGCTTCTCATAGAATTTTAACTGATCAGATAAAAGATATTCTTGACGATCTATCACCGAAAGAGCGCAAGATTCTTGAAATGCGTCACGGTCTTGAGGATGGTATTTACCACACACTTGAAGAAGTTGGTAAAGAGTTTGGTGTGACACGTGAGAGAATTCGTCAAATTGAAGCAAAAGCACTCGAAAAAATTCGCCAGCACGAAAAATCTAAGCGCTTGAAAAACTATTAGCGACGTAGTGCGAGGGAAATACGAAAGCCTTGTTTTTGTATTTCCGAGCCGAGGAGCTAATATAGATTGCCGTTAGTGGCAATCTATACTAAGCATGCCGTGTGATACAATGCCGACATGGTAGCATCTGCAACATGAAAAAACCTCCTATAGAGCATTGGAGCTATTCGTCTTTAATGGCTTTTTTGCGTAATCAGCTTACATGGTATAAGCGTTACGTTGAGAAAGTTCACGATACACCATCATCCCCGGCTGCATTTATAGGACGTGGTGGACATTTAGCGCTGGAGCATTTCTACAATGGAGTTCATAAAGAAGAGGCGATTAGATTAGGACTTGAGTATATGAAGAATGTGGCAGACTTTGAGATCAATTTTGGTACCGCAAAGACAAAAAAAGCAAAAAAACAAAAAAGAATAAATATGGAAAAGGCATATAAGCATGCTGTCTCTTATTATCTAGCCAAACCTCCAAGGCATAGTGTTCTTGGGGTAGAGACTAGTGCTGTTGCTGAGGTGGATGGTTTGGCATTACCTATTAAAGCTATTTCTGATTTGGTAGTTCACTCAAAGGTTGAGAGAGGTGCCTTAGATATAGTCGATCATAAATTTGTTGCATCTTTCAGTAAGCACGGATCTCAAAAAACACTTTTTATAATTCAAGCTATTTTTAATTATTATACAGTTAAAGATATGTATAATATGCCGGTCCGTCGTTTTATTATTCAGGAATGTAAACGTTCAAAAAATACCGACGGATCATCACAGATGCGTCGGTACGTTATTGATTTCAATGATTGTAAGGAGGAATTTGAACTATTTAACAGGCTGATTAACGATGCTACAGAAGAAATTACCCGTAAACGTCTTTACTTACCAAACCCATCAGATATGTTTGAAGGGGAAAATTCGTTCGATATCTATCGCCTCGGCCTTGTGGAGAAATAAAAATATAAGAACTCCGCGGATGGGATTCGAATTTTAAGCTTTACTGCTCGAGTATTGGTACAGCTTGAGTGCCGTCTGAATTTAGTTCAAGTAGAGTGCTATCGATGAATGATTTTATTGCAGCGTATGGCTGGTTACCATTTATTGGAACCTGCTCACCACCCACAATTGCAATACTATATGGAGTTCCTCGGCCGCCTACAGCAAAAGCTTCTTGTAGATCTTCGTTAACACTTTCTCTGTGCCTGCCGCTTGAAAGGCATTCCTCAAATTTAGCCCTATCGAGACCGATCTCTTCTGCGACAACTGGAAGAATGTCCAAATCAAGACCGTTATTACCCGGTGTTATTTCAAAAATAC
>CAJXDB010000028.1 GCA_913052285.1 uncultured bacterium
TTACTATTTTTTCAAGTGTTTTATGTACGTCTTGTTCGGTGATTGAAAATCCTGGCTTTTCTGCATTAGTAGAGTCTGCAATGAAAAGCAGGTTTTTCTTCTTTCCGATAGCAGTCCACTTCTTCTTTTCTTCCTCGGTAGGTTCGCCGTCAATATGGTCAAGCTTCAGGTCTCCAGTTATAACAATATTCCCGTGCTTTGTTTCGAATATAAATCCCATAGAATCCGGTATGGAGTGAGTTACAGGAAAGGAATTTATCGTCATATCCCCGATTTTAATTCGTTCGTTTGGTTCGATTAATTTAATATCAAGTTTTGGCAAGTGGGGGAATTCTTCCTGCCTCTTTTTAATCATGACGGAAGTAATATATCGGGTATATATAGGGGGATTTCCTATGCGTTCAAGAATATACGGAATACCTCCTATATGATCAAGGTGTGCATGTGTTACAAGTAGCCCTCTTATCTTGCTCTTATGTTCTTCAAGATATTTTGTGTTTGGGAGTACGTAGTCGATTCCTGGGGCATCACCTTCTGTTACGAATTGAAATCCTGCGTCCACAATAAACATGTCTTTCTCGGTTTCAACAAGTGTCATATTTCTTCCAACTTCTTCCACTCCGCCAATAGGAATAACACGAACAGCGTCTTTTGGTACTGGTGGAATTTTTGAGATGCTTCCCTTAAGAGAGTTCTGCTCTGTTTTTCTTGTGCGGGAAATCATGCGCCTCGAATTGCGCATAGGACTTCCACTCTTTCTTTTTCGTGATTGTGTTTTTTTATCTATCATTAATTTTCAAAGAAGTACCATACCTTGTCTGTTTCTATATACCACTCGTGAATGTTTAAAAAACGTTCACCCGATGTGGTTACAGAACCAAGTTCAAGTCCCTGTACTTTTTTTGGTGTTACATAAATAAAGTCTGGTGCGTACATGAATACTGCGGGGATGTCTGCTTTAATTTCCTCTTCAAATTGTTCGTACCGTTTTATACGTTCTTCTCTTTCTGAAAGTGTACGTGCTTCTTCTAAGAGTCTGTCTGCGGTTATGTTTGCATAAAGTGCAATATTGAGGCCGGGGTCATTCCTTTGTGAAGAGTGCCAAAATGCAAACAGGTCAAGTTCTCGTCCAACTATTTCTCCAAACAATAGCGCCTCATATTCTCGCGGGCGTATGACGTTTTGATTTAGATCTCCAGGCTCAAAAATTCGAAGAGTTACCTGTGCTCCTAATTTTTCCCACTCGTCTTTAATAATTGCTGCTGCGGCTTTAAGCTCTGGGGTGTTTGAAGTTGCAATGGAGAAGGAAAGTGTTAGTTCAGATTTTTTTACAGTTTTTTTCCAAATACCTTCGTCTCCTTGCGCCCACCCATTTCTTTCAAGTATTTCTTTTGCGCGTTCAATTCTCGAAGATTTTTCAAATGATGCTTGTACGGAAGAACGAAGAACTCCGGGAGGAATAGGACTTTTTATTTCAGTTCCATACCCACCCAACACTTCGTTAACAATGCGCTCTTTATCAAGTGCAACGTCAAGAGCTTTGCGAACTTCAAGGTGCGTAAACACTGGAGCTTTACTTTGGTTGAAAAATACAGCAAATATTCGTGGTAGTGGGGAACGTACAATTTCACTGTCGTTATGAACTTCAGTCAGTTTTTCTGGAGATACACCACTCATGCTGTCTACATCTCCTCTCAGATAGTTTTTAATAAGCTCATCTTCATTTGAATATATTCGTATTGTGACGCGATCTATATATGGCCTTCCAATTGCATAGTCTTCAAAAACCGTAAACTCATACAACTCTGGTATTCCAACGGAGCTACGTTCAATTCTTTGTATTTTATATGGCCCTGAACCTATCGGCTCTATATTATGTGTACTGAATGCAAATTGTTCTGTATTTGTGTGTTCCCACATATGCATAGGTAAAATACCTATGGTTGTGTTCTCAAGAAATGGCGCATATGGTTGCTGGAGTACAAAGTTAATTTCACGTTCATTCACCTGTTCAACCCCAACTCCTTCCCAGTTGGCGCGCTTCGGGCTTTTTAAGAGTGAATCCTTTGCTTTGCCTATGGTAAAAACAATATCGTTTGTGGTTACAGGTTCGCCGTCATGAAAAACTGCGTCGTCTCTCAATACAAAGTTGTATATAAGTCCATCTTCTGAAATGGTATAGCTTTCTGCTAGATCGGGGATGAATTTTCCTTCTGGAGTAGCTTTAAGTAGTCCTGAATATACCAGAGCTGTTAGATCTCTATCAGCGTCTGAAAGCGCAAGTAGTGGATTAATAAATCTAGGAGAGCCAACTATTCCTTCAGAGGTAGAACCTCCTTTGGCTGGTACTTCAACAAGAAGAAATTGGTTAACACTATATAAAATACCCCCTACACTTATAAGAAGCAGTCCAACAAGTACAGAAACAAAAATACGTTCAGATCTAGAAAGTGTTTCAAGAGCGGCTTTGAACGTCGCTTCTTTTTTCAAATGAAACTGTTTATTAAGGAGCCTACGACGCGGGGTCTTGCTCCAGCTCGGAGATTCGTCTGTTGTAGTCATAATGGTACAGAAATTGGTTCTGTTTGTACCGTATTGTTAGCTTTTAGAGTTTAAGAAATGATTAGATTTAAGAATGCAGAGACGGCAAAGAGAACTGCAAGAGTGATACTGCCGTAGAATAAAAACCGCTCCGCTCCTCTTCGCTTGTTGAATGTTGCGGAAAAATTATCTCCACCAAATGCTCCTCCGAGCCCCGCTCCTCTTTGTTGGAATAGAATAGCGACAATGAGGAGAATGGCAAGGACGACCTGAATGTAAGGCAAAACTGTAGCCATGAATGTTCCAGGTACTATACCAGAAGGTATTCTCGTGTGCAAGTATAGAAGTTTGACTTCTTAAAAAATCCACGTATAATCTTGCCACATTGTTTGGTCATAATCGTTATATATAGTGTTATGAAAAAGGACTCAAAGCGCGGCACAGAGACAAAATCAGCAAAACTTGGAATTACTCCGCTAGGAGACAGGGTTTTAATCAAACCTATGTCAGAAGAGGATCTTAGAAAAAAACTTCCATCTGGGATTATTCTTCCAGAGACTATCGATAAGGAAAAACCGGCACAGGGGAAGGTAGTTTCGGTTGGTCCAGGTAAGCGCGATGACAGAGGAGTGGTCGTGCCTGTAGAGGTTCAAGTTGGTGACCGTATAGTGTTTTCGAAGTATGGATATGATGAGGTTTCAATAAATGATGAAGAATACTACATTATTAGTGAAAGTAATGTTCTAGCAGTTATTAAATAGTATGGCAAAACAAATTGTTTTTGACGAAAAAGCACGAAAGTCTCTTAAAGCCGGTATTGATACCGTAGCCGACGCTGTGCGTGTGACACTTGGTCCACGTGGAAGAAATGTTGCTCTTGATAAAGGGTATGGTGGACCAACAGTTACTAATGACGGTGTGTCAATCGCCAAAGAGATTACCATAAAGGACAAGATTGAAAATATGGGTGCCGAGATCGCAAAAGAAGTTGCAAACAAAACAAATGATGTTGCAGGTGATGGTACGACTACGGCAGTTCTTCTTACTCAGGCAATTGTCTCTGAGGGAATGAAACAAACGAGTATGGGACTTTCTGCGATGGGTGTTCGAACAGGAATTGAACATGCACGCGAACAAGTAGTCGACGTTCTTCACAGTCTTGCAACTCACATTGGTAGTAAAGAGGAAATCAGGCAGGTTGCCACTGTTTCATCAGAATCAGAAGATATTGGAAAAACAATCGCTGACACAATCGATAAAGTTGGTGAAGATGGCGTTGTGACGGTTGAGGAGTCTCAATCATTTGGTATTGAGCCAGAATTTGTTGAAGGTCTTGAGTTTGACAAGGGGTATGTATCTCCGTACATGATTACTAATTCAGAGCGTATGGAGGCGGAATATAAAGACCCGCTCATTCTCATTACAGACAAGAAACTTACTTCAGTGCAAGAAATACTTCCTCTTCTTGAAAAAGTCGCACAAGTTGGCAAAAAAGAGCTTGTAATTATTGCCGATGACGTTGAGGGTGAAGCCCTTACAACATTTGTTCTAAACAAACTTCGTGGTTCATTCAATGTTTTGGCTGTAAAAGCTCCAGGCTATGGAGACCGTAAGAAAGAAATGCTAGAGGATATTGCTATTGTTACTGGTGGCCAGGTGATTTCAGACGATGTAGGTATTAAATTTGAAAATGCAGAGGTGGCAATGCTTGGTAAAGCTGGACGAGTTGTCGCAACTAAAGACAACACAGTGATTGTAAACGGCAAGGGAAAGAAATCAGGTATAGAAAATCGTGTTGCACAGCTTAGAAAACAGCTTGAAATGAGTGATTCTAAGTTTGATAAAGAAAAAATTGAAGAGCGTATTGCTAAGCTTTCTGGTGGTGTTGCAGTTATTCGCGTCGGTGCGGCAACTGAAACAGAGATGAAATACTTGAAGCTTAAGATTGAAGATGCAGTAAATGCAACTAAAGCCGCTATTGAGGAGGGAATTGTTCCCGGAGGCGGCACCGCACTTATTAAAGCTGCAACAAAAGTTGCTCAATCTGTGAAAGATAAGAAAATGAGTAAGGAGGAAGAGATTGGGTTTAACATTGTGCTAAAAGCTCTCGAAATGCCTTTAAAGCAGATTGCCGTGAATGCCGGCAAGGATGATGGTTCAGTTATTGTTGAGAATGTTAAGAAATCGCGGGGTAATGCCGGATATGATGCAGTGAATGACGAGATTGTGTCAGACATGATCTCATCTGGTATCGTTGATCCTGTAAAAGTAACCAGAAGTGGGGTTGAGAATGCAACGTCTGCTGCAGCAATACTTCTTACCACTGAAGCCGCTATTGCAGAGGAACCGGAAGAAAAAACATCTCATGCCGGTGGAATGCCGGCTCCAGGTGGAATGCCTGACATGGGAGGTATGATGTAATAAAAAAAAGCCTCTAATGAGGCTTTTTTTGATTGCTAACAATTCTTCTTTATGATTGAATGAGGTACAACTTACTACAAGCTAACAAATAATTTTATGACTATTTTATATATTATTCTCGGCGTTATTACTGCTATTATTCTTTGGGCAGTATGGGCATACAATAATTTTGTAACACTTACTAATCGTACTAAAGAAGCGTGGTCTGATATCGACGTACAGCTCAAGCGGCGCTATGACCTTATACCCAACCTTATAAATGCTGTTAAGGGATATATGAAGCATGAAAAGGGAACTTTTGAGAAGGTGACTGAAATGAGAGTGAAAGCAATGGGTGCCGAGGGTACGGCGAATAAGGGTATGGCTGAAAATATGCTTACCGACGCGCTCAAATCTCTTTTTGCTGTTGCAGAAAATTATCCGGACCTTAAAGCAAATGAAAACTTTGTTGAGCTTCAGCGTGAGCTTACGGATACTGAAAATAAAATTCAAGCCTCAAGGAGGTTCTACAACACAAATGTTCGAGACTTAAATATCGGACTGGAGTCATTTCCACAGAGTATTATTGGAAATATGTTTAAATTCCAAGCCCAAGAGTTTTTTGAACTCGATGAGAGTGAGTCAAAAGCCGCTCGAAAACCAGTTGAGGTTAAGTTCTAATTAATGCCGGCGGAAAAAATTAGTATAGAAGGCGCAAAGAAGGAAAAACTTTTCTACTTTGTGGCAAACGTTGTTGTATATCGAGAGAGCGACAAGCGGTGTCTTGTTCTAAAGCGTGACACAAGAGAAAAAGTACATCCGGGTAAGTGGGCGGTTCCCGGAGGTAAACTTGAATGGAGTGACTTAGATATTAGCAAGCCCACTCGTATTAATGGTGACGTACTTGATTTTGAAAATGCAGTAGAAGAGTTATTGCGACGGGAGGCATATGAAGAGGCTGGTATTGAAATACAGAATGATCTTCGTTATATTAACAGCGTTTCATTTATACGTCCCGACGAAACACCAGTTGTGCTGGTAAAGTTTGGAGCAAAGTACAAAAGTGGCGAGGTTGTACCTGAAAAAGGCGCTTTTACTGAATTTGCATGGGTAAATGTTTCTGAAGTTAAAGAGTACGACTGCATTCAAGGCGTGGATAAAGAGGTTGAAGAAACAATCAAACAGTTTTCTTAAAGGTTATGTATAAACAACAAGATAGAAATATTCGAAAAACGTGGCTTCTAATGCTTACATTTTTTATTGTTGTTATAGGTGTTGGGTGGGCGTTTTCGTACCTTTTTAATAGTCCGGTTATTCTTTGGATTGCGGTTGGCTTCAGTATTTTGATGAATGTTGGTGCGTATTGGTACTCGGACAAGATTGTACTTCGTATGTCAGGGGCCAAGGCGGTTGCACGCCGTGAACACAAAGAGCTTTGGAATATTGTTGAAAATTTATCCATTACCGCCGGACTTCCAATGCCAAAGTTATACATTATAGGAGATTCCGCACCTAATGCTTTTGCTACAGGACGAGATGAAAAACATGCTGTAGTTGCGGTAACAACAGGACTTCTTTCGATGCTTAATCGCACTGAACTCGAAGGAGTAATTGCACACGAATTATCACATATACAAAACAGGGACATGCTTGTAATGACAGTAGTTGTGGTTCTTATCGGATTTGTAGTACTGTTGTCTGATTTCTTTTTGCGTATGTCTCTCTTTGGGCACGCTCCAGCCGCACGGGGTGGAGATGATCGAATGCGAATCGTAATGATTATCGCAGGATTTGCCCTTGCAATCTTGGCCCCAATTATTGCGCGCCTCATTCAACTTGCAATTTCAAGGAAGAGAGAATTTCTTGCTGATGCCTCTGGAGCACTTTTAACTCGGTATCCAGAAGGACTAGCTTCGGCGCTTGAGAAGATTAGCTCGTATAAAAAACCAATGCAGAAAGCTAATCATGCAACGGCACATTTATTTATTTCAAGTCCTTTTGGCGGACAAAGTGCGCGTGGTTTTTTGAATAAGCTTTTTATGACGCATCCTCCTGTTTCTGATAGGGTAAAAGCTCTACGAAGCGCATGAAAAAACTTTTTATCGCAACTGCACTACTTCTCAATTACAGGAACTAATAGCTGGCTTGGATACTTTTTC
>CAJXDB010000029.1 GCA_913052285.1 uncultured bacterium
CCATTCGACTGTGTCCTTTTCAAGATCACGCAGTACCTCTACTGAAATGCGCTCCATGCGCGCCTCTGTGTACCTCATAGCGGCAGGTGAATCGCCGTCAATTGAACCGAAGTTTCCCTGCCCTTGAACAAGCGGATAGCGGTATGTAAAATCCTGTGCCATTTTGGCAAGCGCATCGTATAGAGCAAGATCGCCATGCGGATGATACTTTCCCATCACATCACCGACAACTGCAGCAGATTTTCGAAATCTTGCTGACGAAGTCAGACCCATACCATGCATCGTATATAGGATTCGACGATGAACCGGTTTTAGACCGTCACGAACGTCAGGCAGAGCACGAGCGGTAATAACCGACATCGCATAGTCTAAATAAGACTCCTTCATTTCGGAGCTTATACTGCGAGATACAATGCCAACTTCTTGTTTTGGCTCGTCTTTTTTAGCCATATTGTGACCTCATTCTACCACGATTTAAATGAATACGGAAGCAGTTAGATGGCGGAGTAGAGCCGTCTACTGGGAAAAGTCATTAATTTTTACTTTAACATCTTCAAAGAGTCCTGAAACACCCTCTTTAACGACGGTAGTAGGCGCATATTTATCTTGTGCTTCTTTAGGAGAAGCCTCTTGTCCACCTACTCCTCCTGCAAATTGCACGGAAATCCATATAAGAAAAATAATACCGGTTATTATTCCCGCGGTAATAATAGCAAGTGTTCGCTTTTCATGCTCCGGTCTACTGCGTGTTCGTTCAAGAAAATCAGACATATTACGCTGAAAGCACAATTACCTCACCCTCCTTTCCTTCAAGGTCTCGACGCTTAAGTGTCAGCTTATCAATCGCCTTGCCATTTCTCTCTCCCTCCTCTTTTAAAAAGTCTTTAAGTTTTTTGCTGTCGTCTGCATGCATTGGAATGACAATCTTGGGCTCAAGCTCAACCGAAACATCGTGTGCCTCTTTTGGCGAAAGAACACCGTCATCTCCGACAGGCACGAACAGCACGTCAATGTTTTCAAGTTTTTCTTTTGCGTCTCCTGAAAGTTTTGTGGAATCGAGTGCTCCTAAGAAGCAGAGATTCATTCCCTCAAGAGACACAGTATATATGGTATTCAGACGCTCGTCGCCGCCGTGTGTAGACGAGGATTTAAAACCGCGAACAAATATACCCTGCGTTTCGTATTCACCCGGACCTGAAATAACAAACGGTTTTTTTTCACCATGTGTTACTTGTTCAACTCCGTTCATATCAGGATGATTGAGTGATACAAGAGCTATATCTGCACCAAAACGAGCGCTCTTAAGTTTTGAGTCTTTTGAAACGGGATTGAATGCAAGAGTCGTATCGCCAAAGACGACTTTAAATGCTTCCCCACCATGATAGGTAATAACCATACGCCAAAAGTATAGGTGCATTATAGCAAAAACGGTAGTGGATAATAAATTTTGCACAATAAAATTCTGTGATAGCATTGCTTGTGGTGGAGCTTTTTGCTTTCAAACTTTTACTATCAATTTTTACTACTAGACACTTCAACCACTAACCTACTCAAATTCACGACCGTGAATGTGAGTAGGTTCCATGAGAATCCGATAGAATTTGTATAACAAAAATTAGTATAATAAAAATAGAGCAATTCCGCTCTGGAGCTTAGGAGGATGCCTATGAGTATGCAAGAGCATAGACACACAACCATATCCGAAGTTCCAACCGAAGGGAGGTGATCCCTCACCTTATCTCGTCCCGCAAACAAAAATACAATAATGCGGGATGTAATTCGTTTTTTGTGTCCGGCGCATCGTATAGCGCCGGACACCTTTCAATATATAAGTAGACAAAACTATTTATATAGCTATACTGGTGATCAACGTGCCAAACGAAAACGGCAGGTCTGTCCCAAAATATAAAGCATAAATCCGGGATTCGTCACAAGACCACATTATAAGAAGATGCAGGGAATAACCCCAGGACTCTGGATACCCTGTCAGATATATATGGCAATAATTCAATCTATATTTAAGAAGAAAACAGAAGACAAGGACACAACAAAAAAACCACACACCTCAGAAGAACAGGAGAAAGAAACATCACTACGAGATAAGAAACCGGAGAGCGCCATGGCAGTGTTTCTCTCTGAAAGCAAAAACCCTCCACAGCTTGGAGAACTTGTTGAAGGGCCGGTCATCGCTATTGATCGAGCTAAAGTTTTTATTGATCTCCATCCATTCGGAACCGGTATCATATACGGACGTGAATACCTTCAGGCACGAGACATACTCCGCAAAGTAAACTTAGGCGACAACATCGCGGCAAAAGTCGTTGAAGAAGAAAGCAAAGATGGATATGTAGAGCTCTCACTTAAGGAAGCGCGACAGGCGCTTATTTGGGGTGAGGCAGAAATTGCAATTGCCGGAAAAACCATCTTTGACCTTACAGTTAAAGAAGCTAACAAAGGAGGACTTATTCTCGAGTGGCAAGGCATACAGGGCTTCCTTCCAGCGTCCCAACTTAAGACAGAACACTACCCTCGCGTTGAGGATGGAGACAAAGATAGAATTCTTGAAGAACTTAAAAGACTCGTCGGAGAACGTCTGTCTGTTATAATAATCACCGCTGATCCAAAAGAAGGAAAGCTTATATTCTCAGAAAAGGAACCTACGCAAGAAGAGAAAGGGAAAATAATTGATAAGTACAACGTAGGCGACACTCTTGAAGGAGAAGTGACTGGCATCGTAGAGTTTGGCGCATTCGTAAAACTTGAAGAAGGACTTGAGGGACTTGTACATATTTCAGAAATGGACTGGGGTCTTGTCGAAGATCCAAAAATTCTTTTCTCTGTTGGTGACAAGGTGAACGTTAGAATAATTGAGATAAAAGATGGAAAAATTTCCCTCTCAGTTAAAGCTCTTAAAGAAAATCCGTGGAAGGAGGCAACTGAAAAGTACAAAAAAGGAGATACGGTGAGTGGAGTTGTAATAAAATACAACAAGCACGGAGCTCTCGTCTCAATTGAAGAAGGAGTGGCAGGACTAGTGCATATTTCTGAATTTGAAAGTGAGGACAAGCTTCGAGGAGCACTTGAGCTTGGCAAAAGCTACCAATTCTCTATCACACTCTTTGAGCCAAAAGAACAGCGTATGACTCTTTCATACACTACTCCGCAAACATAAAAACTTCAGTTGTATAGAGTCATCCCCTTCTCTCTTCCCTCTTGAATGATGACTTCAAGCACCTCTTGTGTTTTTTTAGTGACGCCATCTAGAATCTTATTCTCAGACTTTGTAAAATTCCCCATCAGGAAATCAAGCACACGCTTGTCGCCTTTCGGCTTTTTAAGCTTTCCTCCAGGTGTCACAGGACTTACCCCAATACGAATACGTACAAAATCTTTAGTTCGCACAGTCTTAATAATTGAATCAAGACCTTTGTGCCCTCCCGAGCTTTTACCAAATGAAATTTTAAGTGCTCCAAACGGCAAGTCCAGATCATCATAGATTACAATTAACTTTTCAGCTTTTTTTAAACTATCCACCTGTTTTTTAACAGCATTTCCAGATTTGTTCATAAATACCTGCGGGAGTATTAACGTAACGCGCTCCCTTCCCACAGTTCCAGATGAAATATATGCACTTTTGTCAGAACCTTCTTCCCACGACGGAAATTTAATTCCCTCTCGTACACGAATAAGTACTGTCATGCCGACATTATGTCGGCTGTTTTCATATTCAGCTCCCGGATTTCCTAAACCTACAACAAAATACATTGTGTTTATTCTACATAACACAGAACAAGAAGCAAAACACAGCTCTTAATCTTGTGTCAAATCAATATCTGTAATAAAATTTTGCATAAATGGATGCAAACTATAAAGAATTATTTACAGAGGTCATTAAGTTTGCTCTCCTTGCACTCATTATAGTCGTTCCGATTCGACTCTTTGTCGCTCAACCTTTTATTGTAAGCGGTGCTTCAATGGTACCAACGTTTGAGACAGGCCAATACCTGATCATAGACCAGTTAACGTATCATTTTGAAAAACCTGAGCGAAGCGACGTTATTATATTTAGATTTCCAAATGATCCATCTAAGTTTTTTATTAAACGGATCATTGGACTCCCAGGAGAAACCGTTGAGATGCGAGAAGGAGATGTAATTATAAGAAACGAAAACTTACTTGTTGAATTTGTTCTTGAAGAGCCATACCTTGAGGGTATAACGACGAAAGACTTGCTTACCGCAAAGCTTGGTACTGACGAGTATTTTGTAATGGGAGACAATAGAAAAGAAAGTTCTGATTCAAGACTTTGGGGAGCACTACCGGAAGACCTAATCGTCGGGCGAGCTCTCGTACGGCTACTGCCTGTCAATACAATTGATGTTTTACCCGGAAGTGTAGCGACCGAATAAATATGACACCAATACACACATACTCCGATTCACATAATTTTTTAAAAAAAGCAATGGGTGTTGCCAACTATTACGGATTTTCGTCAGTATCTTCGCAGAAAAAGACCAGAGGCAGAAGATCTAAAAAAATAAACAGAATTGGTCTTGAAACCAGAAAAATTGACGCTTTAGGAGGAGAGCTCGCTTTAGCAATTCAGCGTTGCACAGAGAAAGCCCAAGCGCCACTTCCGGAACCACTTCTCTTTTATCACAGCACTGCAGATGCACACATGAAAAGCTCTCGTAAAACACTTCCTAAAAAACTCGTATTCAGTTTTGGGATTGTTGGGGCTCCTCAAAGCATAGCCGAGGCTCTTATCATACGCACAACACTTGCAATACTCGAAGAGCTTGGACAGAACGACACACATGTTTTCTTAAATAGTATCGGAGACAGAGATTCAGCCATTAAATTTGGACGAGAGCTTTCTTTATATTTGAAAAAAAACCAAGATACTCTTCCTCCACAAATACAGACTGCACTTAAAGAAGACGTTTTTATAGTGCTTGAATACTTGAGGCGTAAACAGCATGAGCTGTGCGATGACATACCGCGCCCTATGGAATTCCTATCCGAAGGAAGTAGGCGCCACCTTCGTGAAATTATTGAATACCTTGATTCACTAGACGTATCGTACGAACTTGATGATACTCTTGTCGGACACAAAGATTGCTACACAAATACCATATTTGAGATTCGTAAAACAACTTCTACTGAAAACAAGGACGGCTCTTTAGAACACGCAGTTCTTGCAAAGGGAGGCAGGTGTGACGAGTTTAGCAGGCGATTTCTTAAGACCGATGAACCGTCTGTAGGAGTAGTTCTTGTATGCAATCCAGAAAAAGTTGACGTACAGGATCTATCCATCCAGACTTCTACTAGAAAGCCAAAGGCATGTTTTATACAGCTTGGATTTGATGCAAAACTACGAGGACTTGGAGTTATTGAAACACTTAGGAAAGCCAGAGTGCCCCTGTACCAGACATTTGTGTCCACAACGCTTGCAGGACAAATCGCAGACGTAGAAGAAAGAGGTATTCCCTACACTATCATCATGGGACAAAAAGAAGCTCTTGAAGGAACAGTTATTGTACGCAACATGAGTACACGCTCGCAGGACATCGTACCTGTTGACCTTCTTCCACAATATATAAAACAGATTTCATAGTGTATTGAATGGACGTGCGTTATATGATATGCTCCTCGCATGATCAATGTAGAGGTCACGAGAAACAGTAACGAAAATAGTACAAGTTTAATACGCCGATTCACTAAAAGAATGCAAGGATCCGGTGTTCTTCCTCGTGTCCGCTCTATTAGATATAACAAGCGATCACCATCAAAATTCTTAAGCAAGAAAAAGACCATTAAAAAAATTGAAAATCGAGCTAAATATGAAGAGCTTTTGAAGCTCGGAAAAGTAGTCGAAAGAACCAGACGAAGAAGGTAATATGGGAGAAATCCCATTTTCAATAACAAACAAGACAAACGGCAAGCTCACACGCTTGCCGTTTGAGCGTATAAAAGAGCGGATTCTTGGAAAAAAATATTCTCTTAGCCTTGTATTTATTGGTAATACTCGCTCCCAAACACTCAATCGTAAATACCGTAAAAAAAATACTCCCGCAAATGTACTTGCATTTCCACTCTCTAAAACGTCGGGAGAAATTTTTATAAACCTAAATCGCGCAGAGCGCGAATCGAAACAGTTCGATATGAGTAAACGCGTATTTGTAGGATATCTCTTTATCCACGCATTACTCCATTTGAAAGGTAGGCGCCACGGTAGTAAAATGAAAAGCGAAGAGCGCAAAATGCGTACGGTTTTTAATT
>CAJXDB010000030.1 GCA_913052285.1 uncultured bacterium
GAGTGTCGTCCGTTATCTCTTCACTCACTTCTTCGTCGTCAATTGATGTAGTTATTTTTTCACTATCAAATGAAAACAGCCCAATAACTGCAATAATTATTAAAATTCCAATGCCAATAGCAAACTTATGCATACCTTTATTATACTAGCTTTTTATTTAAAAAGAGAATGGGCACGCGAAGCAATGCTTCGCGTGCCCATATCGCCTGATTTAGGCGCCAACGAAATGATAATCGTGTGCCGGCTTCGAGGCCTGTTTCCGCACCGGTAGCGCGAGAACGGTCACGGCGATGCTCTTCTCCACGAGATCCTGGAGAAGGATGATATGACCGTTCTTGAACCTGAAGGAGTCGCGATACGGCCTCGCCTCGTCGGCAGGGTCAACCTGCACGAATTCGACTTCGGCCACCGACGCAACACCGAGATTTTCCTGCAGGACATTGAAAACGACGTAATAGGCAAGACTCCATAAAGATGTTTTAATAGCACTGGTTACGAAAGGAGGTGGCCATGCTGTCACAAGCCACATTTATCTTTGTGCTTGCATGTGCCATCATCTCATACAGCACATGGTATCTTTTGAAGTACTTGGACAACGAGCATAAACTGGCGTGGTTGAGAGAGAAAGACTTCGTTAAGTTAAGAAATATAGTACTTATGGTCTTTTTCACTCTCATGTTGCTGCCATACAGCTGTGTTCTAAACCTAAGCCGCCCATGATGACATGGGCGGCTCTCACTTTATACACATGTCCAATTTTCAAATGTATTTCGATAACTCTTTTAGAGTAACTGTTTTGGCCGTAGTTTAGTTTATTTCAGCGTAGTTGAAGAGTACGCTGAATGGAACACACCAGTACATGACGTATCGGTATTCACTGACATCGACACCCTCAGGAATCGTGTAATTTATGTTTCCTTCTGTTCCTTTGATCGGTCCCAAATCTATAAACTCCTTTGCTTTGAGATCTTTTGCTAAGTAGAGATGGAGCCGCGGTCCATTTATAGTAGAGAAGTTTTCGTAGCGCAGCACCGTGCCAGCCGCTGTGTTAAGCAAGCGGACATGTCCGCTTGCCGAGTGCCCAACAGTCCCCATCACAGGAAAGATTTCTGAAACAGATTCTTCATCGGACTCTGGCTCCTGCACAATTTCTTCATCGTCCATTAGCGGCATCGGCTTGACCTCGTCCATTTCCTTGAGCATCTCTTCCTGTTTCTCCTCGGTCAAATCCTCAAAACCACTTGGAAGCGGGTCATCTACCACCACATTTTGAAACAATGGAGAGATAGCGTAATACCCAACACCAGCCACGATAATAACTATAATTCCGATAATAATTTTTTTGGTCATGTTTTTATTTTAGAAAAAATACCTGACACTTTTTCCACCTTTTTCCTAGACATAATTAAATATCTATTTGCTGCCGGACTAGGACTCGGTGTCAGCTCACTAAACTTATTTTTGTACGATATATCGTACAAAAATAATAAGTGGCTCCTACCCGGACTCGCCGCTTTACCGTGCCCCGCACGCGCGGCTCCGTCTTTCGAGTCCGAGATCTCGGCGAAAACGCAAATATGTTGAAATCAAAAGACTTCAACAATTTCCGTTGCTGCCGGACTAGGACTCGAACCTAGATTACTTGGGCCAGAACCAAGCGTCCTACCGTTAGACGATCCGGCAATTTTTTATTTATAACATACCTTCACAAACAAAAAAGTCCCCGAGGGGACTTTTTTGTTTGTGCGGTTTACGCGAGGCCTTTGCTCTTCTTAAAGCAGTCGCGACACATAAGATTGTTTGTGCTTCTTGGTTCAAACGGAAGCTCGGTAATCGCGTTGCTACAGCCACTACAACTCCAGTTTCCCTGAAACATTTTTCTTTCTCCTTGCTCTTCCATACAAATATTTACGTTACTCTATTAATCAAGTCGATACATTCTAACACATCTCTACTTTTTACCCGAAATTGCCGCTTTTATAAATGCTGTGAATAGCGGATGCGGATCCAAGGGGCGCGCATGAAATTCCGGATGAAATTGGGTGCCAAGGAAAAACGGGTGTTTTTCCTTCGGAAGCTCCGCAATTTCCATTAAAATCCCGTCAGGTGACGTACCAGAAAATACAAGCCCACCGTCCTCAAACTGCTTAATATACTCTGGATTAACCTCATAGCGATGGCGGTGCCGCTCGCTAATCTCACTTTCTCCATCCTCCTTCGCTAGAGCTCCGGCGGACAAGTACGCTTCGCGTGCAATAGTTCCCTCTTTAAGCACCGCAGGATATGCACCAAGCCGCATTGTGCCGCCATACTTTTCCTCCTCAATATTTTTCTTTTGGGACTCCATAATGTCAATTACCGGCACTGTCGCGTCTTTCTCAATTTCCCTCGTGTGTGCACCGTCCATTCCAAGCACATTTCTTCCGTATTCGATAACGGCAAGCTGCATTCCGTAGCAGAGTCCGAAATATGGGATCTTATTTTCACGTGCGTATTGAATAACCGATACCTTTCCTTCAATACCAGTTTCTCCAAATCCTCCTGGTACTATAATGCCGTCGTAGTCGCCAAGTTCAGATAACTTTTTCTTTCCACTTTCGAAATCTTTTGCATTCACCCAATGAATGACAGGCTTTACACCACTTTCATACGAAGAGAACTTAATCGCTTCAATAACCGATATGTATGCGTCTGAAAGTACGAAGTCACCGGTATCAAAGTACTTACCGACAATAGCAATATTTACTTCGTCGGTCAGACCCTTTAGATTGCCAACAAACGCTTTCCACTTTGCGAGATCCGCAGACTGCTTGCCGTCTTTGACCTTCAGGAGGTCGAGAAGCATGTCACTTAGTTTATCCTTTTCAAAGTTAAGCGGTACTTCGTAAATGCTTTCAATGTCCGGCGCTGAAATCACATGCTCTGGGCGCACATTACACGAGATAGCAATTTTTTCCTTACGCCGTTCGTCAAGCGCGACTTCACTTCGCGCCATAATCATATTGGGCTGAACTCCATATGAGTTTAGAGAGCGCACTGCATTTTGTGTAGGCTTCGTTTTCATCTCCCCTACCTTGCTTGGTATTGGAAGATACGACACCATAATAAAGATGACGTCATCGGGATTCTCTACTTTCATCACACGCGCCGCCTCAATAAACATTATGTTTTGATAGTCACCAATGGTGCCTCCTATCTCAATGACCGATATTGTTGAACCATTATGTTCCGCCGCCTTCTTAATGCGGCGTGTTATCTCGTCACGAATATGAGGAATAGCCTCAACGCATTTACCGCCATACTTTAGGTTACGTTCCTGTTCGATAACATGCTGGTAGACCATGCCGCTTGTAATATAGTCTTCATTTGAGAGATTTCGATTTAAGAAACGTTCATAATTCCCCATATCTTGATCACATTCAAGGCCGCTCTCAAGTACAAACGTCTCTCCATGCTCGGTCGGATTCATTGTTCCCGCATCAACATTTAAGTACGGATCAACCTTGACGAGGTTCATAGAAAAGCCCTTCGCTTGAAGGACTTTCCCGATGGAGGAGGAGGCAATTCCCTTGCCGACTCCAGACATTACTCCGCCAATGACAAAAATGTATTTGTGATTTTTTGTTGCCATCTTAGATTTAATTATGAATTCGAGCGTGTCGAGAATTAATTAGTAAATCTTAGACCGAGCACTTAGAGTTATGTAACAACGGATGCTGTATGTTCACGCTAAGTGCTCGGTTAAGTAAAATGTAGTCGTTGCGCTCCTCATTTTTCTAAACTTTAAGATATCGTTTAACCGCAAGCCAACTTGAAAGTGCTCCGAGCACAACGCCAAGACCTACAATAATCGCAAACACTTGGCCAAAGTTTTCTGTGTAGTAGGTAAATATATTAATTTCTCCAAAGAAAGTTTCCGTTGTCGGACCAAGCCAGAATGTAATCGGATAAAACACCACAAGCGTAATTACTGCAGAAACAATGCCGTATATGATGCCTTCAAATACAAACGGGCCTCTAATATACTGATTGCTAGCCCCAACAAGGCGCATCACCGATATCTCTTCACGAGCGGTATAAATTGCAAGGCGAATTGTATTGAATGTAATAAGAACTGAAGCAAGTACTAAGAATACAGTTATAACGAGCCCAAATTGCTCGGAACTGTTTATAATCTGCGTCAGCTTATCTATTGCAACTTTATTTTGAAAGAAGTTTATTTTATCAACAATTGGAGTTGTTCCTCCTGCAAGATATTCACCACCTTGTAGGAAGGTTGCAATACTTTCATATTGCGATGTTTCTCTTGCTTTAACAGAAAGACTGGCCCCGAGAGGGTTTTCGTCAAGCTCTTCAAGGGCTTGAAGTGTCAATTGGTCGTTTTCATGCCGCTTGCGAAACTTTATAAGAGCCTCTTCGCGCGAGGTATAAGTGACCTCTGAGACCTCTGGAAGTCCTTCAAGAGCTGTTTTTAGTGAGAAAATATCGCCTTCTGGAGCCGTTGTTACAAAATATACATTTACATCAACCTTGTCTTTAAGCTGTGTAAGCGACGCATCAAAAATGGCTCCAATGAAAAGAAGGGAGCCAATAACAAACAAAGTAAGCGTCATCACAAGAACTGATGCCAAAGACACAAAACCGTTTCTCCAGAAACTTACAAACCCTGATTTGATAATTCTCTTAGCGTTAATCCAAAACATGATAGATTTTGTTAGCAAGTGCTAACGAGTTTTACTAAATCTCCACCGAGCACATAACGCGTTATGTGCTCGGTCTTGTAAATTATAGTCGCCATACTCATTAATTTACAAGACATAACGTCCACTTTTATCATCCCGAACAACCTTTCCGTTATCAAGGGTGATTACTCTTCTCCCAAGAGAATCAATAACACCTTTGTTGTGAGTAGTAAGAAGAACAGTCGTACCAAGGTCATTAATCTTTTTTAAAATTTGTACTACCTCAAACGTGTTGATTGGATCAAGGTTGCCTGTTGGCTCGTCAGCAATAACAACATCCGGCTGGTTAACAATGGCGCGAGCAATAGCGACACGCTGTTTCTCACCGCCAGACAACTCATCTGGGAAATTCCATATCTTATCGGACAGGTCAACAAGCTCAAGTACGTGCGGTACATCTGACTCTATCTCATCATCGAGACGCCCTGCCGCCTCCATTGCAAATGCAATGTTTTCGTATGTTGTCTTGTTGGGAAGCAGTCGAAAATCCTGAAATACTGTCCCGATCCGCCTTCGATATTGATTTAATAGATGTTTCTCAAGCGAGTGAACATCTGTTGATTCAAAAAAGACTGAGCCTTTCGTCGGCTTATCTTCTGCCAATAACATCTTGAGAAGTGTAGTCTTCCCTGCTCCAGAATGTCCTACAATAGAAACAAATTCATTCGGTTTTATTGAAAGACTGATATCTTGAAGTGCCGCGGCACCACCATTATAAATTTTTGAAACTCGATCAAAGTGAATCATAGAATTATAACTGCGACACCCCCGACAGCTTGTATGCGTCGAGGGCGGACTCTGCCCTTTCAATTCTACTCTAGATTTTCTTGAGCGTCTATAAAGGAATCTAATTCTCCATCAAGCACCCGCTCTACATCGCGCATTTCTACACCTGTACGGTGGTCTTTAACCATTTTATAAGGGTGAAGTACATATGAACGAATCTGATTACCCCACTCAATATCAGTACCGGACGCCACTGAAAGCCCTCTAAGCTCCTTCCTCTGTTCATCTTCACGCAATCGGTAAAGTTTCCCTGCCAAAATGGTGAGCGCACGCTCTTTATTTTGTACTTGCGAGCGTTCTGTATCAATGTGCACCGACACACCAGTTGGTTTGTGCACTACGCGCACAGCTGTCTCTCGTTTATTAACATTTTGTCCGCCAGGACCTCCAGCTTTTGAAAATTGCACTTCTATTTCGTCTTCCGGAACATCTACCTCGTGTACGCTCGGAAGTTTTGGCACAACCTCAACAAGTGCAAATGAAGTATGTCGAAGTTTTTTAGAACTAAACGGCGAGATGCGTACAAGACGATGTACGCCGGCTTCGTGCCTTAATATACCGTACACGTTTTTACCTTCTACCTCTGCAGTTACATTTCTATACCCACCATGATCATTCGCATGTTCATGCAATGTTCTAAGTGTCCACCCTTTTCCGGCAACAAACTTTTGATACATATCAAAAAGAA
>CAJXDB010000031.1 GCA_913052285.1 uncultured bacterium
ATGTTGAGCTACTTGTTGTCTTTCCATAGGTGTAAAATTTTTAACTGTTTCTGTTTTCTTGCTGTCCAGTTTCTTAAACGATTCTCGAATTTTTTTAAACAGTTGTTCATTAACATCTGTAGCAATTGATAAAACTGTTTTTTCTGGAAGTTTAAGCTGAGAGGAAAGATTATTTACAAGTTCCGAGGCTGGAGAAAGTCCAACTAATACAAAATTAATTTCATCTCCAAGTATACCTGCCTCATCAACACGTAAGTTGTGTTTTTCCATTAAATTTTTAATAAGATCCGATAACTCTAAAGAACCAACAATTTTTTTAGTTTCTGGAGACAATTTTTTTAAACTTCTATGTATTTGTTCGGTAGTATATCTCATAATATTTTTGTTTTTATATACAGTTTATCTATTGATTCTTTCGTGTCACCTTATTCCATTCATCTTCTGCTTTCTCTCTTGGAGTTTGCTCCTCATCATTTTTTTCAGTTTGTATTTCTACCCCCCATAGCGCCCTGTTTGCAGGATCTTCCATATATTTTTTGTGACTTTCCTGGTTTGTATACGTAGATCCATCTATAACAATACCTCGAATGGTATTTATTTCATCGGTCTGTAGGTTACCTTCTTTTACCAAATCCTTCAGTTGGTCTACTCGCAAATTCTGTATTATGTTTTTATTTTTACGAGCTTTATTTGATAAATATCTTGTGTTGGAATCTGAGAGAGATCTAACGTATTCCCTTACTTCATAGTCTGTATATGGTTTTCCGTTAGGTTTACTTTGGCCACTTGTGATTCTCTCGATATGTGATCGACGTTCTCTATTGCCTTGTTCCAAAATTGACTTACGTGTAATCTCCTCAGTTTTTTCACGTTCATCTACTGGGAGACGTCTTTCAAGTTGTTCGACCTTGCGTGCCCCTTTATTTCTTCCAAAGCGTTCTATCATGGCTTTGTTCAGTGCTGCTCTGTTGCGTGGTTTCATACCTGTATATATTCGTCGTTGTTGCTTTTCTTTTAATCCCATGAAGTAACCGGCCAGTCTGTGTGGATTACTAGTTCGCCTCTTGACTTCAATGTCTATTTGTTTATCTTGTGCTTCAATTGTTTCGTGTTGTGAACGGCCTGATCCAAATTTTGAGGACGCTGCTTTGCCAGCTGCTCCTCTTACGGCGCCGACTGCTCCGGGGTATAATCCTGCGGTTGCAACTCCAAGACCGCGCAGTACATTCCTTCCAGTTCTCGATTCTTTAATTTTACTACTCGCCTGATTAATCTTCTGTTGGATAATGGCTCCTGGACGTCCAAGAACATTACGACCAACAGCTCCTTGACCCCATTTGCGTAGTGTGTTACCTAGACCAACCATTTTGTCTCCGCCTTTGATTCCCATATGACGCGCGAGAAGAAGACTTGCCAGCATGAGCGCTGTAATGACAAGGAAGTTAAATATGATTCCTACTGAACCTGAATCCCCTTTAATAATGGCGGTAAACATTGATTTTTCTGCACCAAAGTCTCTTGTAAGGCTGTCCATAAATTTGAAAATAATGTATGTAAACAGTAAGTAGACCGGTGCGAAGAAAGAATATTGGAATAATGCTTTCCACCACTTGGATCCATACTGTGCGGTTGCAGGAAGTGCAAATGCGGCAATACCAATTGGAGACAGGGTGATAAGGATGATAAGTGCAATAAACCGAATCACAAATAAGATCGATACTGCAAAAAAGACAAATGCGGTGATAAGTAAGAAGATGGAGCCAAGGAATGTAATAAGAAAGATATTTCCCGCATTAAGCTCAATATTTGCTCCTGTTTTATTACCCTTATTTATTTCTTCTGCGTCTAGAAATCCTGATTCTGTATTTCCTAACTTTGTAAAGCCGGAGATTCCAGTGTCTCCCTCCAGATTAAAAATTGTAGTTAGTTTCAAATTTTGCATAAAACGATCAGATATGCCATTGTCTAAACAGTTCAAAATATCTTTATTGCCGTTGCATGGAGCACTAACAGCTTCGTAAAATTCAAGTGCGAATGCATTTGAAACGTCAATAACAACTTTTGCAAAGAACATACTGAAGTTCACTAGAAGCGCGGCGATTATAAGTGTTGCAAGAAGTTTTTTAGTGTTATAACCGTCAAGTCTAAGGATCATTGCGATACCAATGAAAAGAAGAATGAAAATGAATCCAATATTTGCAAGATCTCGAATTATTGTCCATGCGGCTTTAACGCCTGTCTGGTCGGTCACAAAACCTGCAATGTTTAAGTTTGCAAGAATCGCATAATTAAGAAGAACTCCAGCCGCCCATACCAAAAGTCCAAAGAAACTCAATATTGCATTTCCAGCATCTGCGAGAAAGTCTGTAAATATTCCTGCATGTGCCACTTCAGGACTTGCAAATACAAACAACGATGTCAGAAGTATTATTGAATATGCTGTAAATTTCTTATTCATAATTATCTACCTCCACCGCCGAGTGTTACTCCAATTTCTTCTGGAAAAATAGAACACTCGTTTATTTTCTGCTGTGTTTCCCCGTTAAGTCCTGCAAGCTCACTTTGCCTTCCATTCCGTTCGGTTCTGGCATTTACAAGATCAGAAATATCGTGCAGGTCGCCACTTTCCTGAAGTGCAATAAGGTCTTCCACCGCTTCTTTAAGCTCAAATACTGTCTCTGAACTGTCAGTTGCACTTTGTACAAGATTCAACTTTCCAATGTTTATATTTAAAAATGCAATAAGGTCTGTGTACTCTTTCTCCAAAGGAATTATTCTTGACTGAATAGTGCTTGAAGCCTGAAGCGCTCGGTCTAGAGCTGTGTCGCGCTGTATTAAAGTAAGACTTGTGTCTTCAGATTTATCTTCATAACACTCGTAGAGTTCTTTTAGCAGAGCTTCTGATGCGAGAACACTGTCTAAGGTTCCCTGTCTAACGTCTTTAAGTTCAAGTTCTACAGCAAGCTCGCTTTGAATGTCGTCAAGCGCATTTTCTTTACTGTTATTTACGATTGTTCTGTCAGCCTCTGTATTACCACTTTGAAGCTGAGCAACAAATGAAGGTTGGCTGAAAGATCGCTTGCTTGTGCCACGAAGGCTTGTAAGTGCCTGGAATGCCAGCTGTGTTATTAGAGCGCCTATAATCTCATTGAATTCGTCTGCAAGTTCAAGCTGGCGGACACCGCTACCAAGAACATTTTCGAGTTGGCCTTCAATTGCTGTTCCTGGTGTAGCGATTTGACAGTTTGTTTTCTCTGTAAGTAAAGGTGTCATTGATGAGCCTGCATCTCCAACTGTCCTTTCGTCACATTCTTCCCATGAGAAGAAACCGCTTCCAAAATCAAGCTTCTGTTTTTCGCGATCTTTTTCACTTTCAATCCTGCTTTCAAGCTCAAATTTAGCCTCTATAAAAGCGCCGTACGGGTTATTCTTGGGTTTTGTTGTAAGCTCAAACCAACCGTCCCAGCCGCCGCTTGCAAAATCGCCCGCTACAAAATCGTCTATGTTATCAATAACATCAGTTAATGTACACTGAACTTTACGTTCAAATGGAGTTCCAAATTGAATAGCAAGAGCGTATCGAATGTCAAATGGGCTACAGAGAAATGCAAGATCTGAACTGAAAATAAACTCCCCAATAACCTCGTTTGCTGTATCAAGAAGAAATCCTTCCAAGTCAGTAACAAAAGCCGGATTTCCTTCAAAGCCGGAGTTGATCCAGTTGATAATACTTGCAGTAACTGCTCGTATTGCAATCTTTGCTATAGAGAAAAAGATTGAGTCAATGGTTATTTCCTTTTGAGTAAGAAGTCCAAGTTTTGTTGCAATTGTTATCGTCCCACCCAAAATTCCGATGGAGGTCGGAGAAGTATCTGTTATAATGTGTACTGTGTCGGAAACACCACCAAACGCCTCTGCTTTGTGTGGTGAGAAGAGTAAAGAGCTTGGGACTAGAAAAGACAGAACGAGAACAATTGCAAGTATTTTTTTATGTCTTTCAATTCTCATATGGCGTCAATAAAGAAAATACTTCCTGCTTCAGACTCTTCAAAGAAAACTCCATTTGCCACAAAGTACTGTCGCATATCTCTTAAGGCAGTTAGAAGTTCTTTCGCACGTTCCTGATACTCAACCACACTATTTAATGTACCGATCGGATCTTCATATACATGACCAAATGTTTCAATTGTAATGCCAGCGCGTGCAGAGCTATTTACAAGGTTTAAGTGCGCTTCTTCACCCCCTTTAGGCACGGAAACTGTGAGAAATTTACTTACCACAGTTCGATAGCTGTCTGTAATCTGGTCAAGTTCCCTAAGTTTCTCTCTGTCCTCTTTTTCAAGTGATTTCTTAAGAATTACAAGCTCGTGCTCTACGTTTGGCTTACCGTATAGGTTAATTACTTCTCCAAGTTCATTTCCATATCTACGAACGTTTTCAGTATTTCCGTTTTTTCCAACAATAATGTCGGATAGTGTATATGTCTTTTCTGAAATACTTGCCGGCACGTTTCTTATAGCCGAGTCTATAAGAAATTCTCTGCTTATCGTATCAAGCTCAGATCCTCCCCTTTTGAGTGACAAATATTCTGCAAAAAAGTTTTGTGCAAATACATCTGTTGCAGTTCCGGAGTCTTGTATAAACACCCCTTCTCTTGCTTGTTCCACAATATCTTCTGGCAAAGCATCGTTCGGTCCTGGAATTGTTGGGTTTCGACTTTCGTCCACCTCTCTTCCGTCACCAATACCATCTCCGTCAGTGTCGCTACTTCTTGGATCCGTACCCCATAGGAGTTCTTCCCAGTCTTTTAGTCCGTCGCCGTCCTTATCAAGATCTTGAGCGTTGTCTGCAAGTGCTTGAGACAGGGCACTTTTTTCTGAAACCGATAATGTTCCATGTGTTTTAGTCTCACTTTGTTCAAATAGCACAAATAAGACTACTCCCAACGCCAAAATAAGTGGGATACCTACTACCACGAGTTTTTTGCTTGGCAACTTCACGCTGCTTTTTAATTTGTACTAAAAGTATAGCAAATAAAGGACATTTTCGTCCTTTCATATGTGGATACGATGTTCTATTTTGTCCTTTTTAAAGACCTCTAAGTATGTCTACCCAGCTTTCTATAGAAAGGTCTTCTGCTCGAGCTTTTTCTGGCACGTTGGCACGATCAAATACTGTTTTTAGATGGTTGGAATTTCCAAAGTGGTCCAAGTTTCGTATCAGAAGCTTTCTTTTGTGAGCAAATCCAGCGTGAATAAGCTCGAAAAATCTCTTTTCTTCCTTAGAGTCTCTAAATCTTTTGCGTGATATGTTGGTTAGAGCAAGAATGGCTGAATCAACTCTTGGCTTTGGAAAAAAGTTGCCTGCTTTTACTGTTTTTACATAAATTGGAGTTGAATATGCTCGGACACTGACTGACAATATACTTCCCTTCTCATCTTTTACTATTCGATCCGCTACTTCTTTTTGTACAAGAAGTACCATGACACTTGGTTGGTTCAAAGTGTCTAAAAAAGTGCGAAAAATTTGTCCTGTAATATAGTATGGAATGTTTGCAACTAGTTTGTATTTTTTTGGGAGAACCTTTTTACGTAAAGAGAGTGACAAAATGTCTCCATGTACTAACTTTAGTTTATTGCACTCTATCTCATCTGAAAGTTTTTCTTTCAAATGTTCAACCATGAGACTATCTTTCTCAATTGCAATGACGAGTCCGGCGCGTGCACAAAGTGCTTCAGTTAGTATTCCTTTACCCGGACCTATTTCAAGTACGGTATCTTTTTTTGAAACGTTTGCAGTTTCAACTATTTTTTTAGCAAGTTCTTTTGATGTAAGAAAGTGCTGACCAAGTGACTTTTTTGCGTGTGCACTCATACGTCGTCAAGATAAATTACTTTTTCGTTTCTATCTGTACTGTTTTCAGACTCGAGAAACTCCTCTGGAATATCGGTAATAAATTCAGAAGGAACATTCACCTGCTTTTATCCGTAAATAGTTCGAAAGGATGTAAAAGACAAGAATATTTTTGTACGTGCTCGTGTTAGTGCTACATAAAATAGACGCCGCTCTTCTTCAACCTCCTCATTTGCCCTGCATTCAT
>CAJXDB010000032.1 GCA_913052285.1 uncultured bacterium
TTGCGCAAGCGTGGTGTGGAGGCGCTTTCTCCTGAACATATCGAACTTGCAAAAGTTGGAGAACGGTCACTTGACTTGATCTCAATAAATGAACTTGAGAGGTTGATGGAGGCACCGGACGGTCCAGATATTAAAAGTCTTCGTGATCGCGCGATACTTGAGCTTCTGTTTTCAACTGGTCTTCGAGTTTCAGAACTATGTTCTCTCTCTCGTGACATTGATCTTTCACGAGACGAGTTTTCTGTGCGTGGTAAGGGAGATAAAATTCGAGTAGTATTTCTTTCGTCTCGTGCAAAGGATGCGGTAAAAAAATATATTTCAAAACGTGCCGATATTGATGACGCGCTTTTCGTACAATTAGGAGGTAATGTGTCTCAAGATGGTTCAATAAGACTTTCTCCGCGTTCAGTGGAACGACTTGTTGCGCATTATGCAATTAAAGCTGGTTTGTCGCAGAAAGTAACACCTCATGTGATTAGACATTCATTTGCAACTGACCTGCTTGAAGGTGGTGCAGACTTGCGCAGCGTACAAGCTCTTTTAGGCCATGCAAATATTTCTACAACACAGGTGTACACTCATGTTACTGACAAACATTTGCGAGAAGTACATAAAACTTTTCACGGCAGAAGGCGAAAGTAACAGACGCTTACCAATAAAAAAGCCCCGGTGTGCTACCGCACACCGGGTTGAACTTTGATTAAAGACATACTGATGAGCCTGCATTTTTTCCGTAACGTTTGAACAGTTCTTTTTCGTCGGTCGGCTTTTTTCCGAGACACACAAGGCCGTCTTTTTTCCTGAGAAAGTTTTTGAGCGCTTTTAGGGCCGTCTTTCCACGTGCTAAAACGTGCGGAGCGTCCCTCGGCAAATCCCACACTTCTACTTCATACCCGTTTTGTATTTTTGTAACGAGTATGGAGATTTTATGCGGAAAGAACAAACATTTTTTTCCGGATCTGAATACGCGATTTGGCGGTACGGTAAGGAGTGTTACCCGACCGTCTGCAAGAGACTCTCTTATGAATGGCTTCATAGCACTCTCCATGTTTACGATGACTGTCCGAATGTTATTACTAAAAGAAGAAAAGTCAAACACTTCTGTTATTTAAGATAATTGTTATATTGAAGTTATGAAACTACTCTCATGGAATGTAAATGGACTTCGTGCAGTACATAGAAATGGATACTGGGACGATTTTCTAAATAAAAACGCTGATATATTTTGTTTTCAGGAAACGAAGGCAGAGCCGGATCAGCTTCCGGATGATGTACGAGAAGTTCCTGGCTACATGTCATTTTTTTCATCGTCTAAAGTGAGAAAGGGATACAGTGGTGTTGCAACGTACACACGCATTGAACCCAAGAAGGTTGAGTACGGAATGGGAATAAAACAATTTGACGACGAGGGACGTATTGTAACGACCCACTTCAAAGATTTTGTTCTTTTAAATGTGTACTTCCCTAACGGCGGCGGTGGACCTCATAGGCTTAAGTACAAACTCGATTTTTATGACTCTTTTTTGGATCATATTGAAAAACTTCGTAAGGATGGCAACTCAATTGTATTTTGCGGTGACGTAAATACTGCTCATGAGGAAATAGATCTCGCTCGTCCAAAAGAAAATGAAAAAAATACTGGCTTCTTGCCAGAGGAGCGTGCGTGGATTGATGAAGTTGTTCGAGTTGGCTATATAGATACATTTCGCCACTTATATCCTGACAAGGATGGAGCGTATAGTTATTGGGATATGAAAACTAGGGCACGGGACAGAAATGTGGGTTGGCGTATTGACTACTTCTTTATAAGCCCTGACCTTCAAAGGAAGCTTAAGGGCTCCTCAATCCACACAGATGTGTATGGCTCGGACCACTGTCCAGTAGGAATAGAGTTTAATTTTTAAGGACATAAAGTTATCCACAGTTTTGTCCTTTACATGTCTTTTATACTACTGCTACAATAGCAAGTGGAAGAGGGTTCTTTGAGAAGAGTTCTTTCTTTTCGAAGGGTGCTCTTGAGTCAATTCTTCTAAAGTACATATATCCACAATAAATTAAATTTTTGTGTAACACGGGGTATAATGTCTAGAATTATCTGATTTCCGGGGTTCTCCTCCACGTATATAATCGCCTAAGCGTCTCCACCTGTAATCGCTTAGGCGGTTTTTTTATTTAACCCAGTATTTTTCTCTTATGGCCTTAACGCTATCCTCTTCAGATTTCTCTATTTTTTGTTTGCCACTTTCACCGAGTTTTTCAAGTTCTTTTTTAGATAGTTTGGCCAATTCTTGAGCTCTTTTCTCCAAGTAATCTTTTGTATTATGTTTAGGATCTTCAAGTACTTCCTCCAAAAGAGCGTGTAAGATAAGGCCTATATTAGGTCCAGGTGTTTCACCTGTAACTTCCATTATCCTATTTCCCTTTATATTGAGCATTCCTACTGTTGTTGGGTCTCTAAGTGCCTCCTCAACCATGGATTTGTATTTTCTGAAGCGATACGGGTGCTCTTTAGGTCTTCCTGTTCCTATTCTGTCACATGCTCTCACATTCATTAAGTCCCATATGTTATCGCGACCTACGTTTTTTACCATGCGACGTACTGCAGATAGTGTAATTTGATCAGGGTCAGAAAAAAACAAGTGCCATCGTACAAGAGCAACTACTTTTTCTACAGTTTTCTTAGGAAATTTTAGATTATTTAAAATTTTCTTTGTTACACGTGCACCAACCACGTCGTGACCGTGGAACGTCCAATCTTTTTTTTCATCTGACCATCGTCTAGTTTCTGGTTTTGAAATATCGTGAAAAAGTGCCGCCAAACGTATATCAATGTCCCATTTTTTGTCTGCAGAATGCTGTACACACCTTAGGTTATGTTCAAAAACCTCGTATTTATGGGCTTGGTTCTGATCAATCCCTATCCCTCGTTCCAAATCAGGCACAACATATGGTAAAACACCCAATTTATGCGCGTATTCAAGACCTTCCTTTGGTCTGTCTGACATTATAATCCGTATCAATTCGTCCCGAATACGTTCTGTTGCTATCTTTTCAAGGTGATTAGCCGCTTTTTCAATAGCTTTTTCTGTTGGAGTGTTAATCGTGAAACCAAGTTCAGCTGTTAGGCGTATTGCGCGAAGGATTCTTAAGGCGTCTTCGGAGAATCTTTCATCTGGATCCCCTACTGCCTGCACCTTCTTGTCTTTAATATCTTCTTGTCCTTTATATTTATCAACAATCTGTCCTTTAGAAACGCTGTATGCTATAGCGTTTATGGTAAAGTCACGTCTTTTAAGGTCATCTTCTATATTTTTGCTGAATGTTACTGAGTCTGGGTGTCGTGCGTCTGAATACCTTTCCTCAAGGCGGTATGGTGTAACTTCAACTACTTTTAGTGTTTCATCGGTCGTATCTTCATTTACAACACCAACAGTGCCGTACTCATTTTCATAGAAGGTTTTCTCAAAAGTCTCCTGAATTTGATCTGGATCTGCGTTTGTTGTTATATCCCAATCCTTTGGAGTTTTCCCAAGAAGCAGGTCTCTCACACATCCACCTACTAAATAAGCTTCAAACCCTTTATTTTCAAGGGTATTTGCCACATGTGCCACTTCTTTAGGTATCTTGGATTCAAAAGGGTTTGACATAAGACTATTTTATTACATGTTTGGCTTTTCTGCGAATGTGTTTTAAAATATGTGTGCCATGCGCCCGTGGTGAAATGGATATCACGACTGGCTTCGGACCAGTTATTGTGGGTTCGAATCCTGCCGGGCGCAGTAAAAAGGAAATAATATTTTGCGGGTATATACTAGATATATCCGCGGCACTCGAGAGTCATATAAGAGCAAGCTCTTATGCAACATCTTTCGTTTGCGGGTATAGTTTAGTGGTAGAACGTATCCTTGCCAAGGATAAGACGGGAGTTCGATTCTCCCTACCCGCACATGAAGCACACAAAACCTATGCGTAGCAAGGATTTTGTTGTGATTTACTGCGGTAGGAGGATCGAAAGACGGAGGCGGTATACAAGACGAGGAGGTACGACAAGTGCTTGTCGCCGAGTCCGGGCAGGAGGCACTTGGCGCGCAGCGCTTAGTGACCTGACGCCGATTCTCCCTACCCGCACAAGACAAGAAAACACTGGTTAAATACCAGTGTTTTCTTGTTTTTGGTATGATAGTGGGGAGAATCGAATGCGGCAGTTATGGGCAGAGCGAATTACTGACCGTCAGGACGATTTTCCCCAAATGTCCTCGATGTTTTATTGGGTTTTATAGAAATTCTGTTGAAAACTGTGGATAAAACTGTGGACTTGTGTATTAAAGGACACCAGAATATTTGAGATAAAATGTCCGATATATACGAAATATGGCTTAAGTAAAGGGTTTTAATAGGACATCTGCACTATAAAACTTTGAAATATGTTTCACGCGAAACTTATAAGATGTTCTAGAAAAATAGACTGATTTTAGCTTATACTAAGCATTAAATGGTTTCATGAATAACAAAGTTAGGATAAGTACTAAAAAGATTGGTGAAATTGGAGAAGATACTGCGTGTAAGTTTCTTATGAAACATGGTTTTAGTGTTGTTGACAGAAATTATCGTAAAAAGTGGGGAGAGATTGATGTTATCGCTAAAAAGAAGGGTGTTTTACACTTTGTAGAGGTAAAAACCGTTTCTTGTGAAAATCTTGACTCTGTTATTCATGAAACAAATGGATATAAACCTGAAGATAATATTCATTCTGGAAAACTAAAAAGACTTTCCAGAGCAGTTCAGTCGTATTTGCTTGAGAAGAAGCTTGATGATATAGAATGGGTATTTGATGCACTCGCAGTATTTCTTGATGTTGAAAAAAAGAAAGCCAAGGTTCGTTTTACAGAAAATCTTGTACTCTAGAATATATATTTGCCTTATTACCTAATATGTTGAGCAATAAAGATTAAACATGCTAATATATGCAGGTTGCGGGGTGTAGCATAGTGGTAGTGTACTCGGTTTGGGACCGAGCGGTCCGGGTTCGATTCCCGGCACCCCGAAGGGTTGAGCACGCAACCTGCGTTGCGTGCGTTCGGGATCGAAAGGCGGAGCCATCCGCCCTTGGCGGAGGCGAGCCCGGGCAGGAGCCGCTTACCATTTTCATACGATATATCGTATGAAAATGGTCTAGCGAGCTGGCGCCGATTCCCGGCACCCCGAAAAAATGAAAAGAACTCGATTTAAAAAGGACATTGTTTCTGAATTTGTCATTCCAAACAAACCATCAAATGATGTGGTTATTGTGCTTGGTGGTATGCCTGGTATACCAAAGAGCAAATGGCTTAACTTCTTTTCAAAACACGGATATTGGACATTTTTGCCACGATACCGCGGTTCTTGGGAAAGCGATGGGGAATTCTTGCAGTATTCTCCAGAGCAAGATGCTCTGGATGTTATTTCAGGTATTTCAGAGGGTTTTGTAGATATTGGAAGTGGGGAAGAGTTTAAATTAAAACCTAGGAATATTTACCTTATTGGCTCTAGTTTCGGAGGTCCAGCAGCTCTTCTAGCAGCTAAAGATCCACGTGTGAATAAAGTGGTGGCATTTTATCCGGTAGTTGATTGGACCGCTGAAAGCCATGATGAGCCATTGGACCTTCTTTACCGCTTTGTTAAAGAAGGTTTTGGGAATGGCTATCGTTTTCAGAAAGAAAATTGGGATAAGCTTTCGAAAGGTGATTTTTATAATCCAGTAAAACACGAAAATGAAATACCTGGAGAGAAGGTTTTAATTATTCACGCTAAAGACGATGAAACTGTGCTTTGGAAACCGGTTCAAGCATTTGCAAAGGCAGTTAATTGCAAATTAATTCTTCTTGAAAGTGGAGGGCATGGATTGCATTCACTCTCATTTATT
>CAJXDB010000033.1 GCA_913052285.1 uncultured bacterium
CATGCTTTCACCGCCGCGAAACGCGCGATTCCAACCATTGAGATCCAACGAACACGACCTGCCATTGTCTTTCGCCGACACGTTGACAAGTATCCGTGACATCTGGAATTCACCTTCCGGTGCAGAGCGAAGCTGTAGACTTTCCAAGTAGATGGGAAGTTCCATCACAGAGCCAAGCGCCGCCCCTGGATGATACTCCCGAATCGCGTTAAAAAAATCGTTCGGGGTTGTGCATTCAGAACCGTCGATCATACCTTGACCAGTTGAGTCTTCCCTTAGAGACTGAGCGATCAGAGTGGCAAGTGTCTTGTTTGCCTGATCTTGCGGGGTAACCGAATACATCATAGGCATCCCCACCGCATGAACTTGAGTCGTGAGAGCCACGACTGTTAGCGCACAAAGTGCCAGAATTATTGTGAATAGCCGCATTGATACCTCCAGCGGTTACAGTACGTTAAAGATCTTCATCTCCCTACACATGCAGAGAGTTATCCGATTACAATTAGATTACAATCGGATAACTCCCAACAAAATCTGCCTCAACGACAAAACGATCTGTTTTTGATCCAAATGAGTTGCAGGTTGAAAGTGTCAACTTCGAACTTCCCGTTTCAAACTCTACTAACGCATCGGTCGCATCTGAAAGACGTACATCTCGAACAATATAACGATACTCGCGATTATCCGAAAAAACTTTTACAACATCTCCAGCATCAAGTTTCTGAATACCGTTAAATGCTTGGTACGCTTTATTTTTAACACTCGGAAGATAACTTGAATGTCCGAAGAGAAATACATTACTGTCTTCTCCTAAAAGCCCTGATCCCGGATAGTGTACCGCACCGCGCGCAAGTGCTTCATCAAGAACAGATATACTCATGCTTTCAGGACTCTCAATAGCCACCTCTACACCAATCTCATGTATTACGATTCTTTTTGGAAGTTCAAAAGATTGAACAGATGATTTTTCTGGTGACTCGTGAGCCAAGACTATATTTTCCTTAAATTCAGGAGTCAAACCTATGGTCCCGAGAAGAGTAAATGTTACTGAAAATACCATAGCAAAAGCTATGAAAAATCGAAACGGATGATGAGCGACGGATCGTACTGCGCTCGTTGTAGAGCAATGTTTATTCATACTCTACGAGAGTTATATGCCAAAAACGGTAAAAGTCAATATATCGAAACGATTACTTGACCAATAGCAACAAAAGTTGTATACATATGCCATGAATTTTTTCGACCGAATACGTTACGAAATTAGAGATGCGTGGAATCTTATCTCCGAGACTTTTTATGGTATGAAAATAAAGTTCTCTTCTTCATCACAAAAAGTAAGTAATGCTAAGTACAGTCTACCTACTGCGACTAAAACACTTGCAGTAATTGGCGCAATTGCCATTGTTTCTGTATTTATATGGGAAGGAGCGGTACTTACTAAACGCTTTGCACCGGATACGTATGGAACTCTTGCCGGAGCACTCTTCCCTATAACAACTCTTGAAACACTACCTGTAAAAAATACGGATGAGGTTGTAGTAGAACCAACAACTACTGCCGTAGCTGAAACAAGTGAAGATGCGGAACACACTAAAACTTTAACAGCGGGTGAACAAGAGGAAAGTGTGTACGCTCTCCCCTCTCAAGAAACAGTCCTCACCTCACAAATAAATGGACAGGTTGACTTGGCTCCTAGAGTAATATCTGTAGGAGCAGTCAATAGAGATACCGGCATATTTACTCCTTCTGAAACAATAAATACGAACGAACGCGCAGCAGTTCACTTTGAGGTAAAAAATATAGGAACAAAAACGTCACCGCAATGGTCTTTTAATGTAGTGCTTCCAACACTCCCGAAACATATTTTCAGCTCAAATATGCAAAAACCCCTTGCTCCGGGGGAACGTATTGAATTTACTCTCGGCTTTGATCGTTTTGATATGAACTCGGACGGAGTTGTGATTATAAATGTTGATCCAACTAGAGGACTAAACGAAAAGGATAAAGAAAATAATATAGTAAAAACAACAATATCAACTGTTAAGTAAGATTTTGTTACTGAACTTGTTAAGTAACAAAAAAACTCCCATATGGGAGTTTTTTTGTTTATATATCAAGATTTGCCATCTTGGCATTCGACTGAATGAAAGATTTTCGTGATGGCACATCAGTACCCATAAGAGTGTCAAACACTCGATCAGCCTCTTGCGCATCTTCGACTTCCACTTTTTTGAGGACCCTTCGCTCCGGATCCATAGTTGTCTCCCACAACTCGTCAGCATTCATTTCTCCAAGTCCTTTGTACCGTTGAATTGTGACCTTACTGCTTTTCTTTACCCCTACTTCTTCCTTTTCTGAATCATCTTCATTCTGTTCTGCATCAGATGACTCTTCTATAGTCAAAGTATCCTTCCCAATAAGTTTATCCTTCTCCTCGTCACTGTACGCATAAAAGACTTCCTTACCTCTCTTAATCTTGTAGAGAGGCGGCTGTGCTATATACAAATATCCTCCGTCAATAATTGGCCTGAAGTAACGATAAAAGAGCGTTAACAAAAGTGTCCTGATGTGTGCACCGTCAACGTCAGCATCGGTTGCAATAATAATCTTGTGGTAGCGAAGCTTTTCAAGCGAAAATACATCTCCTATGGCAGTTCCCATTGCAATCACAAGTGCTTTAATCTCGGCCGAGGCGAGCATACGATCAAGGCGAGCACGTTCAACATTTAAGATTTTACCGCGAAGCGGCAATATTGCCTGTGTACGCCTATCACGTCCCTGCTTTGATGAACCTCCAGCTGAGTCTCCCTCAACAATAAATATCTCGGACTCCTCTGCTCTTCGCGACTGGCAATCGGCAAGCTTTCCAGGAAGTGTCATTCCCTCAAGCGCCCCCTTTCTAAGAACGCTATCTTTTGCGGCTTTAGCCGCCTTTCGAGCTTTGAGCGCCAAAAGTACCTTGTTTATAATCGCCCTAGCTTCATCAGGATGTTCTTCAAGAAAACTTCCAAACGCTTCACCAAATACGGTTTCCACTGCACCACGAGCTTCAACACTTCCAAGTTTTGCCTTTGTTTGACCCTCAAACTGAACCTCTGGCAACTTCACGGAAATAACCGCAGTCAATCCTTCTAGAACGTCATCACCTGTAAAACTCTCGTCTCCATTTTTTATAAGATTGGCATTTTTGAAATAAGAGTTGAGCGTTCTAGTGAGAGCAGTTTTAAAACCGGTTACGTGAGTTCCGCCTTCGGCATTATATGTATTGTTTGCAAATGCGGTTAACCGTGCGGAAATATCGTCCACATACTGAAGCGACACTTCAACCGACACATCGTCAATTTGTTTTTCAACATAAAAAATATTTTTGTGAATCGGTTTCTGGTGTTGGTTATAAAATTTAACAAGCGATAGAAGACCTCCTTCAAAATAGAAAGACATCGATGGAAGCTCGAGCTCAAGTTCTCGAACATAAAATACACTATCAATACCTCCTTTGCCGCTAAGCTTCTTCTCAATCTCTGTGTTGTCCCGCGCATCAAGAACCGTAATACGCATTCCCTTCACTAGATACGCCTGCTGACGCATATGTGCGATAATCTTCTCCCAATTAAATTCAACCTCTTTGAAAATCTCCGTGTCTGGTTCAAAGGTGATTATGGTTCCCGTCTTTTTTGATGAAGATACCTTTTTGACTTTAGCTTTTTGTTTACCTTTTGAGTACTCCTGAATATGAACACCACCATCCCTATGCACTTCTGCACGTGCCCAAATGGAAAGAGCGTTTACAACAGAAACACCGACTCCATGAAGTCCACCAGAAACCTTATATCCCTCCCCGCCGAATTTTCCGCCGGCATGAAGTGTCGTCATAATGGTCTCAAGTGCTGACACTTTTGTCTGTTTGTGTACATCAACAGGAACACCACGCCCGTTGTCGACAACACGAACACGATCGTTTGGCAGAAGTGTAATCTCAATATCATCGGCAAATCCCTGCATTGCCTCATCCCGCGCATTATCAAATACCTCAATAATAAGGTGCTGAAGACCTTCAGGACCGGTTGTACCGATGTACATACCCGGACGTTTTCTGACCGGCTCAAGTCCTTCAAGAACAGTAATATCAGCCGCTTTATACTGTGATTTTGGAGTCTCTTTTGGCATAAAAATAATAAAGAGCATAACTGCTCTTTACCGAA
The DNA here is from genome assembly GCA_913052285.1 of uncultured bacterium. Taxonomy (GTDB): domain Bacteria; phylum Patescibacteriota; class Minisyncoccia; order Phycocordibacterales; family CAJXDB01; genus CAJXDB01. The sequence goes on from CAJXDB010000033.1 coordinate 4,203, forward strand.
GTAGTATAGCAAAAATACCGCTTAACTGCAAGCAATTTTCAATATTTTGAGTGCCCAAAAACACCCTATTTTAAGCCACGAAATAGGAAGTTTTTTAGCGGACTTCCCAACCTTCTGTACTGTTCAATTTTGACGTAACACGCTCCACTATTGAAGTCACTTCGTCGTCAGACAATGTTTTTTCTTGTGATTGGAATACAAGACGAAATGCGTATGAAGTCTTTCCATCTTTTTTATATTCATCAAATAAAGTGCTTGTTGAAAGCAAATCTCCTGAATTGTTCTTTATTGTATCAAGTACTGTGTCGCTTGAAACACTTTCTGGTACCCATACTGAAATATCTCTAAGTACAAACGGGTACAACGAGATTTGTTTGTAAGATATGTCACGTAAGTTTTTTACGGAATCATACGATGTATCGTATGATTCCGGATTTGGTAGAGATTCTATAAGTTTGTCAAAATTAAGCTCGGCGATACCGTTTTCAATATTTGCAGAACAAGAAACTCCAAGCTCCTGTGAAAGAAGATCAAGAATATTCTGAATACTTTTCTCTTGAGATGACGCTATACCAAGATGTGTACGCTCTTCTCTATTTACAAACACTGTGCCAATTTCAAATATATTAATTTTGTCTAATCCTAGAAGCGGAGCATTTCTTTTATTGACTATAAGACTTGTTTTAAGCCCACCCGACAGATTTTTTCTAAGATATGCCTTATCAGCCACAATGGGATTTTCTACTTCAATATCCCCCGCATCTTGAAACGTGTACGTGTACACTTCTGAAAAACCCTTTTTAACAAAAAACTCTCGAGTTTTTTCTATGTAGTAATATGTCTTGTCTGCTTGAACAGGTTTAGAAAACTCTGACGGAACAATGGATTCTACTTTTTCATACCCGTATACACGTCCAACCTCTTCAATAACATCTTCTGCAAGACAAATATCTAAACGCTCGAATGGAGGAGTTACCACAAGCTCGCCCTCCACATGCTCAACCTTCATGTTTAGCCGCGTAAGAATATCAGTAACGGTTTGAACCTCTAAACTTGTACCAAGTAAATTGTTTATAGAATGTATTGAAACAGAAACGGGTCTTACAGTTACAACTTCAGGATAAACATCAACACTTCCATCCACCTCACCACCTGCTACTTTAGTAATCAAGTCAATAATTTCGTGAATGCCGTATTCAGTAAGTGTACTAGAAATTTTGTGTTCAAATCTAACCGATGCGTCGGTTCGAAGTTTGAGTTTTTGAGAAGCACGGCGAACTGTTGCTGAATCAAAGTTTGCAGACTCTATTATTATATTGGTTGTCTTCTCATCAATACCAGAGTTCTTACCTCCTTTAATACCTGCAATACCAATCGGCTCGTCGCTATTACCGTCAACGATAAGGAGTACTGACTCCTGAAGTGTGTAATCTTCACCATCAAGCGTAGTGATTTTTTCCTCTTTCTTTGCATTTCTAACAGAAATACTGTACCCGCCTGACTTTTCTGTCATTTTATCCATGTCGAATGCGTGTAGCGGTTGTCCAATATTAAGCATCACATAATTCGTAGCATCAACAATATTATTGACTGA
>CAJXDB010000034.1 GCA_913052285.1 uncultured bacterium
CTGTATGCAAGCCGTTCAATAAATTTCTCAGGATGCACTTTTTGACCCTTCTCTTTTTCAAGAATGCCTGTAATAGCCTCATTAAATTCAGACGTTGTTTTTACAAGCCATGTTACTCCAAAGCTCATGACTTCACTCATATAATTTGTTTGATAGAGTCGTCGAGGAGACTCTTCAAGAGGAGTTTTAGGGTCAATATCGAAGGCAATATTGATAACTGGAGTATTGCACAATGTGGCATCTATCGCTAGAGTCGATGAAATGTTAATACATACATCAGCATGAGAGAGCGAATTAAAGAGATGGTGTAAATGATTCTTTGATGTATCCCAATGGTCTTTGAAATGAACACTTTGTTTATCCGTTCTATCTACGACAACCCCTCTATAGGGTTCGACACTTTTGAATTTATCAGCATCGCCAACATAACCAAGGTGTGGACGTATAAGAATTTGAACATATGGCAACACTCCTTCGCGGATCAGTTCCTGAATGTGTTCAATATATATCGTTTCATTAGAGCATCGTTTTCCAGCTGAACCATAGAGAATTATTTTCTTTTTTGGATCAAATCCGAATTCTTTACAAAAAGCTTCCCGAGAGAGTAGATTATTTTGATCCGTATAGTAGTCAAATTGCGGAGCGCCTGTAATCGAAACCTCTTCTTTTTTATATCCTTGAAGTGAGAGTGCCTGCTCCTTCATAAAGGAGTTCCACACAATCATGTGATCGGTCTTTACATCAAAAAGCATGCGAGAAAGATTATCCCAACTTTTTGGCATATCAATAGTTTTTATTCCAAAACGCTTTGCACTTTTGAGTACCCCAACATCTGAACCAGTACGAGCGGTAGTCGCAAAAACAAGGTCTGGCTTATATTTTCCAAAAAGATAGTCGTGCTCTTTCTGTGGATTGACCTTGTAGTCAATAAAGCGAATAAATGGCTTAAAACCTGGTATAAACCGCAGAATTGCAAAAAAAAGTACTCTAGGCACCACTAGAAGTCTTAGTGGGCGAGTACCTGCAAATCGATACTTAAAGCGTAAATACACATCTTTATTAAAGATTGCCCCCTTAAAGAATTCGGCAATTAATTTCTTGCCTCGAACACCTCTTGGAGCTTCGAGCTCCTCAAAGAAGAGATTCGGGTGTTCATATTCACCAAATATTTCTTTTGTGTAGTGAGGTGTGAGTGCAACAACACGAATACCACTTTCCAGAAGTTTTGTTATGACACCTGTGTGGAAAAAATTCCGTACCAATGATCCTCGCGAGAATGTAATAAATATTGTTTTGGTTTTCTTCACATTAATTTCTTTTGAAAAAGTGACAACGATATCTGATACAGATTCTGTCGTACTCGTATATTCTTGAACATTATGAAACTGTAAAAGTGCTTGTTTAATAGTTTTGCTATTTTCCTCAACCGACTCTTCCCAACCTTCTCGATCAATCGTGGTGTGATATCGTGGAATCCGACCACGACCTTTCATTCTTTTTTCTCTAAGCTTCTTATCGGCATTCAAAACCACAATGGTATCACTTGTGACAAATTGTTTTACATATCGGCGTGCATTTTTCTCCGATACAACTCCTTCAAATAAAGAGATGGCATATTGTGCAAGTCCTTCATCTAAAATAACAGTGTTATTTTTGCTCAAATGTCGTGCTTCTTCGGTATTATCTAAAAAACGAAAAAGAAGGTGTAGTTTATGTCGAAAAAGTTTCCATGATGACTTTCCTTCCCAGACAGTTCTAATGATGAGTATCGTACATTTGATTGGAGAGTGTAATGCAAAGCTAATTACACCATTGTAATTAGTAAGTGGTTTTGGGTTAACGTAGACAGCACCAATCTCTTTGGCTAGAAGTTTGCCAAATGTGCTTTTCCCAGATCCCGATTGTCCAAACAATTCAATGATCATATATAAATTTTAGAATCCTTTTTGCCCTCATTTCCCATGTATGTTCTTTAACTTCTCCGTAGGCTTTCTTCGAGAGCCTTACTCCCAAATCTTTATTTGAGAGAATATGAGAAACCTTCTCTGCTAAGCTCTCGCTATTATCCGGTTTAAACAAAAGGCAATTTTCATTATCTCTTAAATACTCTTTAAAACTTGGCAAATTACTTGCAACTATTGGAACGCTTGATGCCATATATTCAAAAAGTTTAATTGGAGTGGTGTAGAGTTTAGAACGCTCCTCTTTTGCAGTATTCGGTAGAACAAGCACATCTGCCGACTTCGTGTACTTAGTGATTTCCTTCCGTGATACAAATTTCTTTAAATACACGTTGGTGTGATTATGATCTTCAACATATTTTTGTACCGCATCAATGTTCTCCACTGTTCCTCCTATAAGGACCACAGACGCATTACGAAGCATTTTTGCACTATCTAAGAGTGTATATATCCCTTTCCATTTATAGAAATGTCCTACGTACAAAACCACCGGTGTTGAATCAGAAATACCAAAACTACGCCATACTCCCCGATCTGATTTAGTCCGATCAAACTCCTCTACAGCAACTGCATTCGGTGCAATAATATAATTTTTTATATTATGTTTCTTATACAAACTTGAAAGATTGCGTGCAACAATTACTTTTTTGGGTATGAACTTAAGAAGTATGAAATAAGAAGATAATTTGGAACGAGGAGGTTCATGGTCTTCAAATACTACATTTCTTTTAAATATTGAAGCATACGCACATACCAATATTTCACGCGAGTATATAGCATCAAACTTTTTAACTAGTACATACAATACCGACACAACAGCAAAATATAGTCGTTGTAACATAAATCCAAAATGACCCAATCTGCGCCAATCAAATGATGAAATCGCGCGAACAGTAAATACTCGATCAACACCATAGTAATCAAATAAATCCTCGGTAATATGATTAAAAGTCCGAGGAATAATAAGCTCTACTTTCTCTCCAGCCTTTCCGAGAGCTTCACATGTCTTCGCAACCTGAACACCATGAGCACGCTCAGTTGGCATTCGAGCATTTACGATATATGCAATTTTGCAGGTCATATTCTCACTCATGCTATAGTGGAAAGCGTTTGGACACAATAAACATAGCCCTCTCAAGGACTATATATTACAACGTTTTTCGACCCTAAATGGTTATATACTGTATATATGCATAAATCGATTGCTGTAAGCCTGCTTGGTCTATCCCACCAGAGTATAACTGGTGGTTTTGTGTACACAGAAAATCTCCTCAAAAAACTTCTTCCGCTTGATAAGGATAATTCTTATTTCCTAATAACAAGCCTTAAGAATTACAATTATTTCAAAAACCTATACGGTAAATACCCTAATGTCACACTTACGATTGTCGACCCTCGTGTTGATATTATTAGAAACCCACTAAGAGCAACACAAAAAATAATTGCAAAAATAAGAAAAGATAACGATAGACTCGAGGATATTATTACTAAAGAAGTTCAATATTTCATTAACAAGAAAAAGATTGATCTTTTCTTTTTCCCTACTGCAATCATATATCCACGCAATCTCACTAATACAAAAATAGTTACTACCGTATATGATCTGCAACATAAATATTTTCCAGAAAACTTTTCACAAAAAATGATCGAGTATAAAGAGAGTACATATAAATATGCTGCGGACCATTCAGACCACCTTCTTTCTATTTCGAATTACACAAGAAAAACATACATTGATGAATACAATGTAGATCCAAAAAGAATCACTACAACCCACCTTGGACCACATGGTTCCGAAAATGAAACTCACATAGAGCTACCGAAACAATACATTTTCTATCCCGCCGCATTTTGGCCACACAAGAATCACAAAATATTAATTGAAACACTTGGAAAGTTAAAGAATACGTTTCCAGAACTCGAACTTGTTTTTACTGGCATTGTTAAGAAGAAGAGAATACAGGAAGAATTGAGTGAGATTATCGAAAAGTACAACGTGGAGAGCGAGGTGCATTTTCTTGGCTTTGTAACTGATGAAGAGTTGACATATATACATAAGCACGCAAGTCTCCTTGCTTTTCCATCGTCCTTTGAAGGATTCGGAATGCCAGTCATAGAAGCTTTTAAATATGGAATTCCCGTCATTGCTTCAAACAACTCAAGTCTTACAGAGGTGGTTGGAGATGCGGGGATTCTAGTTGAGACAAATAACCTAGAGCAGCTAGTTAGAGGAATCAAGAAAGTATTAACTGATTCAGATTGCAGAGATAATTTGATTAAAAAAGGTAAAGACCGAGAGAAGCTATTCTTGTGGGAAAATACAGCAAAAGAGACACTTTCTGTATTTAATTCCATGTAATCATGGCTTGAAAAGGATATATTTAAATGTATACTCAGCTAAATGAAAAGGAATAAGCGCGCACTAATCACTGGTATTACAGGACAAGATGGCTCATACCTTGCTCCCTTTTTACTTAAAAAAGGATATGACGTATATGGACTTGTACGTAGAAGTAGTAGTGACCCATTTTACCGAATAGAACAGTTGCGCCTACCTAAAAAAATCAAAATATTATATGGGGACCTACGTGACACAGCATCTATTGACAGAGCAATTGCCGAATCTCAACCAGACGAAATATATAACTTAGCGGCGTTAGCGGATGTCGGTATTTCCTTTCTAGTACCAGAAGAAACAATTGAGATAAATTACTATGGGGTAGGACGTCTTACAAATCGTGCGATGACAGCAAATCCAAAAGTTCGAATATATCAGGCATCTACGAGCGATATGTTTGGAAATGCCAAACCTCCATACAACGAAAAGACCCGATACAACACAACAAGCCCATACGGAGAATCTAAACTTAAAGCCCACCAAGACTTCGTCGAGGAATATAGAAGACGATATAATTTATTCATATGCTCTGGCATCATGTTCAATCACGAGTCGCCAGTTCGTCATAAAAACTGTGTCACTAGAAAAATCACACATTCACTCGCAAAAATAAAACTTGGTAAACAGGAATATTTTGAGCTTGGAAATATAGATACGAAGCGGGATTGGGGTTATGCCGGAGACTATGTTGAGGCTATGTGGAAAATGCTTCAGCAAAAAAAGCCAGACGATTACGTTATAGCTACAGGAAAGAGTCACAGTGTGCGAGATTTTTTAAATGCCGCAGCTAAAGCGATCGATATAGATATTATATGGAGTGGAAAAGGTTTGAAAGAAATTGGAAAAAACAAAAAAACTGGAAAAACTATTGTTAAAATTAATAAGAAATTCTTCAGACCTACTGAAATCAATCACTCCAGAGGAGATGGCTCGAAGGCTAGACGTAAACTCGGATGGGAACCTAAAACAAGCTTTAATGAATTGGCGGAAATGATGGCCAAATCAGACTTGAAATTAGTTAGGAGAGAGACTTCCTAAAACCTTCTCCGCTATCTTCTTTTCAGTTAAAATCTCTACATGCAACTTCCTAGCATTTTCAGCTAATTTATTACGCAAATATTCGTCACCTTTCAATTTAAGTATTTTAGATACCAAATCTCCCTTATCCTTAGTTGTATATAGACAATTTAGCCCATTAGTAAGGAGCTCTCTATTACTCTTAGAATCCCTTGTAATATAAGGCATTCCAAGGGCAAGAGCCTCAAATGTCTTATTCTGCACTG
>CAJXDB010000035.1 GCA_913052285.1 uncultured bacterium
GGTGATTACTGGCTCGAGAAGTTTGAGGAAGTAACTTCTCTTCCAACCACTTCTGCGGCTCTCTTCTTTTTTGTTATGATTAATCTGAACTGAATATAACCATGAGTGATCAACCTTCTCCAGAGAAAAACCCATTTACAGAGGCCTGTGCACTATTGGGAGCAGAGAATTTTGCATCTCTTTCTGATAAATATACAGAAGAGGACCAGAAGCTAATGCGAACACATGCATGGTCCTATATAGGGTTGACAGCAGATATACTAGATGTTAATGTTGTCCAATCAAATCAGAACTGTGAGGGAGGAACATGTCGGGTTTTGCTCTACAGACTCACTGGTTTGAGCATTACTCACATTGTTTCTACTATAGCAATGAACGAAGGAACCATCGCTCGATTGACCGATCGCGGATTTGGATTCATCGCTCGCGAGGGAGAAGAAAAGGATCTTTTCTTCCACTCAAACGAGCTCAAGGACGTACAGTTCGATGAACTCAAAGAAGGTGATAAGGTCACGTTTGAAACTGCAGAAAGTCCGAAAGGACCGAACGCAGTAAACGTAAGCCGAGCCTAAATAACAAAACACCGCCGCAGATTATGCGGCGGTGTTTTGTATTGGTAAGAATTCAGCCCTTACCATAGCTACACAACCATATACTATCCACAACAGACATAGGATAATGAAGCAATATGTAGAAAATTATATTTAAGCCCGTAGTATATAAGTGAAATCATAATTAAAAAACAACTTTTTGCCTCATTACACAGGAATAGCACAACTTATACACAGTCATTCCACAGACTAATTCACATTTTTAACGTTTTCTTAGATTGACTTGCTGGCAAAGTCTATCACAATGATAATAGCCTAATTTCTGTCGACGTCGAACCCCGAATGTGTATCTCACAATAGGGTTGAACGTGAGAGCATGTGCCCTGCCATTCCGTGTTGGTGGAGCTCGTTGCCCATCTCACTTAGACCCAAAAATTAAATAAAGTGGGTAACCACGCGATAAGGAATTAAGCAATATATGTGGAGGAGACCCCTGTTTCGACAGGTGTCTTCTTCTTTTAGGGCAAGTAGTGCAAGCAATTTTATATTTTGACTGCATACTCACATTCACGATCGTGAATGTGAGTAGGTTGTAGAAACTTTGAGAGCTTTCCTGTAGGAAAGAATAAAAATTATATTTTTTGCAATGTTTTTGTTACTGAACTTGTTAAGTAGCAAGTTCAGTAACACTTCTTGACTAGGTCAAACTTGCGTTGTATTTTACATACTAGGTCTAACTGTAAGGAGCTTCGACAATGCAAGAAAAAGGAATTTGTTGTTGCTGCAGCCAAGTTGTACATTTGGAAGGAGCTATTTTCCAAGCTGTACACCACAATAGGCAATATGGAACACCCTGCCCTGGAAACGGCCTGACCGCAAGAAAAGTACCCGATGACTTTGAGGAGATTAACGGATGCAAAATACTATCACTGTCTGGCTCAACAAACGACCATGGGGAGTCCGGAACATCAACCTGATCGTCCTCGCCCTCTCGATCCTGTGTGCCGTCCTCATGGGACACCTGGAACACAGCGCAACTGCGTGGATAGCGTGGATTCCGATCTACATTGCGGGAGCATTCACGCTTGCCGGAGAACACAATCTGGCAACCGAGGAAAATATGACCCGATGACGCTATGCGTCATCGGGCTCTTTTTATTTTTTACTAAATTTGCGAAAATATATACATGATCCCAAAAATCTTTGAGAATGCATTCCTCGCCTCCCCACAAATGGCGTGGTACATATTTTGGACAGTCATATTTTTCTTTGTTGTATACAGCTTAATTCTCCTATATCACTGGATGCGCTACAGCGAAAGTGGTGCGGTAACACTCGCGGCATCACTCGTGTATTTCGGAGGGTCTATCGTACTTATAAATATTATGTTTTTTTCAGTAATTAATTTCGTAGGATAATATGCTCAATCTTAAAGGAGACGAGATAATCAAGAAGGTTGTGCGTAAACATTGGTTTGTTCTCCTTCTTGAGCTTGCCATACCAATAATAGCCCTTCCTCTTCCATTTCTTCTGTACGACGTCGTTTCCGGTCAAGAATTTGTTATCGGAGCCAAAACAGTCTCTGTAGCGCTTCCAGAAGCATTGCTCTCATTCTTTGGAGCAGTTTGGGCTCTTATCATATGGATGAAGCTTTTTGGCATCTGGACCGACTACTATCTTGATACATGGGTTATCACAAATAAGCGCATTGTTGATATCGAACAAAAAGGATTTTTTCGTAGGCATACAGGAAGTTTTCGCATGGAGAGGATTCAAGATGTCACAATTGAGATAAATGGTATTCTCGCTACACTTTTACGCTTCGGTGATATCCATGTACAGACTGCAGGTGAGTCAAGAGAATTCGTCATAAAAGGCATACCTAAACCAAAGAGGCTTAAGGAAGAAATTCTACGGCAATCTGATATAGTAGTTGAACAAACTAGAAGTGACGAATATATAAAAGGTTAATGAAGGAAAAACTTTCCACAGAATCATATAAGGGGGTGCGTGATTTTTATCCAAACGAGCAGGCACTACAAAACTATATCCTTGAGGTTATGGCCCTAACGACAGAGAGTTTTGGCTATGAAGAGTATGGGGCATCAATCCTTGAACCGCTTGAACTCTACGAGGCTAAAAGTGGTGAGGAAATCGTTCGCGAACAGACATACTCATTTGAAGATCGCGGAGGACGTAATGTGACACTTCGTCCAGAGATGACTCCTACACTTGCGCGTATGGTGGCACGAAAACGTCGTGAACTTACCTTTCCGCTTCGCTGGTACTCCATTCCTAACGTATTTCGCTATGAACGACCACAGAGAGGCCGGCTACGAGAACACTGGCAGTTAAACGTCGACGTATTCGGTATTACCGACATAAAGGCAGAAACTGAAGTAATTTCCCTTGCCAATGAGATCATGATGAACTTCGGCGCTTCTAAAGAAGGTTTTGAAATTCGTATCGGGAATAGAAAGCTTTTAGACGCAAAGCTTTCGGAGCTTCAAGTGCCTCAAGAAAAACATGCTCACGTTCTTTCTCTTCTTGATAAAAAAGACAAAGACGAGGAGGCATGTCAAGAGCTCATAAGTATAGTAGGTAATGCTGACCTAGATATTAAACCAGACGAAGAAATTACCTCTCTTTTAGAGTCGCTAAAAGACGCAGGGGTTGAAAGTGCGCATTTTGATAATTCAATTGTACGTGGTTTCGACTATTACACAGGAGTCGTATTTGAAGTATTTGACACCGCAGATGGAAACAACCGCTCTCTTTTCGGTGGAGGGCGATATGACAACCTGCTTGAGGTATTCGGAGAAAAACCTATTCCTGCCGTAGGTTTTGGGATGGGAGATGTCACCATGCGAGACTTTCTGGAAACACACGAACTTCTGCCAGAGTTAGGTTCTGCCACAGATATTCACCTGTGTACGGTAGACGACAGTGCACTTCCTACCGCATATACACTTGCCAGTCGTCTTCGAGGGGAAGGTATTCATGTATCGGTTAATTTAACCGATAAAAAAGTAGGAGACCAAGTGAAATTAGCTCATAAAAAAGGAATTCCATTTGTTATCTGTATTGGCGAAAAAGAGGAGAAGGCCCAGGCATTTACTATTAAAAATCTTAAAACTGAAGAGGAGAAAGAGGTGCCCGTATCAGAGATCGCTTCTTTTATTGTAGGAGACTAGAAACGTAATATATGCGAAAGGTAGTTTTTGATATTGAGACACGAGAGGATTTTAGAGGTATCGGGAAATATGACCCCGCCCTTCTTACTATCTCCGTTGTTGGAATCCACGATTCGGAAACTGACAAATATCGAAGTTTCGTCGTTGAAGAATTTGCAGAGCTTTGGCCAATTCTCGAGAAAACTGACATGCTTATAGGATACAACTCGGATCATTTCGACATTCCGATTTTAAATAAATACTATCCCGGAGATCTGACCGCGATAAAAAGTCTTGACCTATTAAAGGAAATAAAAGAAACGCTTGGGCGACGTCTTCGCCTGGACTCTGTAGCCGAGGCAACACTTGGAACAAACAAGAGTGCGTCCGGTCTTCAGGCGCTCGAGTGGTGGAAGGAAGGAGAAATACAGAAAATAAGAGACTACTGCCTTGATGATGTTCGTATAACGAAGGAAATTTACGACTATGCTCGCGCAAATGGACTTGTTAAATACAAAGACGGAAGCTCTGTACGCGACATAAAGCTAGATACTTCAAAATGGGAAGATCGTGAGGATAGTTCACTTACGCACACACTTCCCTTCTAATTTACGTATAAATTAGCGCGAGCACTAAGAGTGCGAGCGCAACGCGGTACCACACAAAAATGTTAAGTGTGTGGTTTTTAAGGTACTTGATAAGGTAATGCATCGAAACAATTCCCACTACAAATGCCGCAATCGCACTTCCTAGAAGCGAGAGTCCCATATCTCCGACAGCATTGGCTGAACCAAGCTCTAAAAGTTTTTTTCCTCCTGCCCCAAGAAGAATAGGAAGAGCCAAAAGAAATGCGAAGCGAGCGGCCTCTTCTCGTGTAAGCCCAAACAGGAGACCTCCTGATATAGCCATTCCAGCACGACTCATACCCGGAACAAGTGCAAGAGACTGTAAAAACCCGATCCATAATCCTTTCTTAGCAGTAAGAGAGCCTGTCTGCTTTGCCGCACGTTCTGCAAAAAACATAATGCCAGCACCAACCAAAAGCGTTACAGCGACAAGAACTGGGTTTCGGAATGCGGTCTCCATAGTGCTTTCAAGAAGTATTCCAAGAACTACAGCAGGAGCCGTACCTAGGGCAAGAGCCATGAGTAGAACTTTATCTTTAGGCTCGACTGGCACGCGCCTACACCAACTAAAAGCAGTTTGTATAAGACGAATAAGATCTCGCCTGAAATAAACAAGCACCGCAAGAGCTGTTGCAAAGTGAAGTACAGCATCAAACGCTAAGCCAAACTCGGTCTGAATTCCAAGAGTTTCACGCGCCAAAATTAAGTGGCCAGATGAAGATATGGGTAAAAATTCAGTTATACCCTGAACCACTCCCAAAATAAGTCCTTGAGTAATATCCATTAAAAATTCAATAAATAATATTTACGGCACTCTTGTTATTGACAAAAACCAGATTTGCTGACCTTATACGTATATAAACCTCGTACAGATAGCGCATTGTTGAAAGAATAAGATGTGCTAGAATGGTACCACATTTGATATTCGATTAAACAAATTATATGGAAGAAAGTAACAAATTAACTATACCAATAGCCATTGTCATTGCAGGAGTCCTAATTGCAGGAGCTGTCTTTTTTATAAGCAGTGACAAAACCTCGCCAGATAATGGAAGTACTGATACTGACACTGAAACATTACGACCAGTTTCAAGCGAAGATCACATTCTTGGAAACCCTGATGCCGACATTGTTATCGTAGAATTTTCTGATCTTGAATGTCCGTTTTGTAGCGGCTTCCACAACACAATG
>CAJXDB010000036.1 GCA_913052285.1 uncultured bacterium
AGAAGCAGTTTCATTGTCACGAATCTCCCCCACCATAATAATATCCGGATCTTGACGCACGAGTGCACGCAGTCCGTTTGCAAATGTGAAACCAATATCTGGTTTTACCTGTGTTTGATTTACACGCGGCATCTGGTACTCAATCGGATCTTCAACCGTTGAAATATTCACGTCGGGAGTATTCAAAATATCAAGAATTGTATATAGAGTTGTTGTCTTACCAGATCCAGTAGGGCCCGTAGTCAAAATCATACCGGTCTTCTGCTTTGTTGCTTTGTGTATTTTCTCAAGTCCATCTCCGTGAAAGCCAAGTCCTTCAAGAGTAAAGCCTTCTGCATTTTCACGTAAGAGTCGCATAACTACCTTCTCTCCAAAGTGTGCCGGAAGGACTGATACACGGAAAGATACACGTTGCCCATCAAGCTCCATTTTAAATCTACCATCTTGTGGCAAGCGTTTTTCATCGAGTTTAAGTTTTGAAAGCATTTTAACGCGAGCGGCAATTGACGGACCGGCTGTTTTTGGAAGTGTCATTGCGTCACGCAAAAGTCCGTCAATACGATAACGTACCAGAACTTCTTTTTCCATCGGTTCAATGTGAATGTCTGACGCATCTTGAATAATTGCGTGCTTTAAAAGTGTGCCAACAACTCGAACGACCGGAAGGTCTTCAGCAATTCGTTTCAAATCTTCTCCAGTTACATCCCCAGCTTTTCCATCGGGAAATGCTGCGAGTGATGCTGATTCTTTTTTTATAATGTCACCAAAGTCATCTTTTAGTGTTTTTTGGTATTGAAGAAGAGCACTTCGTATAGATTCTCCGTCAGTGAGACGCGGAAGTATTTTCCGTCCCACTTTCTTTTTTATAAATTCAATTGCTGTAAGGTCATCAGTATCAAGCATAGCAACTTCAAGAGCATCATCATCACTCCTAGTGAAGGCAACAATGTTATGACTTCGCGCAATTGGCTCTGGTATAAGAGAAAGCACTTCAAATGGGATTTTTTGCTTCTTTAAATTCACAAAAGGAATACCGAGTATGTGCGCCTGCATCTTTCGAAGCTCGTCCTCAGAAATAGTGCCATTTGAGACCAGGATAGTTCCGACACCAGCCCCTTTTTCTTTGGCATCTTTCTCGGCAGTTGCAAAATCTCCCTTGGAGATTAGTCCAGAGTCTAGAATGAAATCCTTTAATTGTTGCTCGTTGATATACAAAGTAAAAGTACTCGGCTTATATACCGTTTACACCTTTATTATATCAATAAATATGGCTGTTTTGTTGGTTAAAAATGTTTTTGTGTGAATAATTTTAGAGCCTTCTTTTCACCATTGACAAAAGCCAACAATCATATATACTAAATGTACGTCCGTTATCAAACGGGCTCATTTTTTTAAGAAAATAAAAAGCACAGCGACTATATTTTCTTAACCCTGTTAAATCCTGCAAAGCAGGTGCGGCGAAGCCGCATTTAACAGGGTGTAAGATTTTCTAAAACTCACTATATTCGCTCAAGAAAAACTAACATGATGGATCTAAAAGTAATAAACTCAGTACTCGACCAACTCGAAGAAGAGCGTGGTATACCGCGCGAGAAAGTTGTTGAGGCAATTGAAACGGCGCTTGCAACTGCATATAAGAAAGAATACGGAAAGCGCGGGCAGATCGTTCGTGCTTCTTTTGATATAGGATCAGGAAAAACAGAGTTTTTCCAAGTAAAAATTGTTGTTGACGACTCGCGTGTACGAATGGACGAAGATCTCGATGAGCAAGATGAGCAAGTACACGCAGAAGAAGGCAAAGACGAATCCTCCGACGCTGAAGCTGTGGAGGACACGCGAGTTCGATTTAACCCAGAACATCACATTTTAATTGAGGATGCTAAGAAAATTAAAAAAGATGCAGAACTCGACTCGGAAATTACCTTCCCTCTTGAGACACAGGACGATTACGGACGCATTGCCGCACAAACTGCGAAACAAGTAATAATTCAAAAAATTAGAGAAGCTGAAAAAGTATCCCTTCTTGAAGAATTCGGACAACGAGAAGGTGAAATATTAAACGGTACTGTTCAGCGTATTGAACGAGGTAATATTTTTGTTGATCTTGGGCGAGCAACGGGTATCTTGCCATATGACGAACAGATTCCTGGAGAAAGATATCGACAAGGTGAGCGTATACGAGCGTATCTTTATTCAGTAGAAGAAAGTCCCAGAGGAACATTTCTTCGTCTCTCTCGTTCACACCCAAAGTTTCTACACAAACTCTTTGAGATGGAAACGCCTGAACTTGTTGGCGGAACAGTTGAAATAAAAGCAATAGCTCGTGAGCCTGGATCACGTTCAAAAATCGCTGTCGTCTCTCACGACGATCACATTGATCCAGTAGGGTCTCTTGTCGGACAACGCGGTGTACGTGTATCAACAGTTATGAGTGAGCTCGGTGGAGAAAAGATAGATGTGATAGAATGGTCAGAGGATTCAAAAGAATTTATTGAAGATGCACTCTCGCCTGCAAAAATATTAAGTGTTGAAGTTGATGAAGAGGCAGGAAGTGCGGTTGTTGAAGTATCAAGTGACCAACAATCGCTTGCAATTGGCAAAGGAGGACAGAACGTCCGCCTTGCCGCAAAACTGACCGGTTGGAAAATCGATATACAATCACTGAAAGGAGAGAATGTTGCTCAAGCAGATGGAGGCACTGTCGAAGTTGCTGAAGATAAAGGAGAAGTTTCTAAGGAAGGGAGTCCTACTGACACTGAAAATACGGCCTCAGATAAAGAGAAAAAGGAAACTGACACTAACGCAGACACAGAAGCCAAAGAAGATATTGAGAAATAATAAAAATTATATGAACTTGTGGCACGACATATCTCTTGGAGAAAAATCTCCCGAAATAATAAATGTAATAGTAGAGATTCCAAAAGGATCTCACAATAAGTACGAAATAGACAAAGAAACCGGACTTATTGCACTTGATAGAGCGAATTACGGACCAGCGCCATACTTTTTTGATTATGGCTTTGCTCCACAAACGTATTGGGATGATGATGATGCACTAGATGTGATAATACTTTCCACATACCCACTTCATCCGGGAATAATGGTCAAAGTTAGACCCGTTGCCATTATGGAAATGACAGATGATGGAGATTCTGACAATAAAGTCATAGCTGTTCCAGCCGACGACAGAAGGTGGGATCATGTTAAGGATCTAGAGGATATAAATGAACACTTTAAAAAAGAAGTGAAGCATTTCTTTGAAACCGTAAAAGCCCTAAAAGAATCAAAAGTTGTTGTTGACATTCATGGGTTCAAAGGAAAAAAAGAAGCAATGGAGGCAATAGAGAGATCCACAAAAATATACAACGAAAAATTTGGCAAATAAGGCTTACGTTAAGCGGTTATCAACAAAAATCACTCGCTAGAGGCGAGTGATTTTTGTATAATGAGGGTGAAATTTTACACCATAATATTATTGTATGAATATAACTACTAAATCCCACCTTATACTAATCAGTATCACACTCATTGCACTTGCAGGAGTGCTTTTAACTGCTCAAAGTGTTCTGGCAGACGAAGACCATGCTGTTAAACGTGACAACACGAAAGTGTCAGATGTAGAAATTGGTATACAAAAACCAAAAATAAATCCTATACGACTAAATACAACAGACAACAACATTGATAAAAAAATAGAACCGCAAAAAAGTTTTCTTGAAGATGCACGAGACCGATTACTTAAGAAACGAAAAGCATCTGACCAAAAAACAACCGATGTAAGGCACAAGATTCGACCAGCAGATGTAAAACCTGCCACAATAAATGTCCAAGAAAGAAGCACGGGAGAAAAGCGGGATGATGTACACAGCATATCTTCGGATCGACAAGAATCGCTTAAACAAACGGCAGGAGAGAGAAAAGAATTGGCTAAAAAGCGGGCTCTAAGCAAGATTCAAGCATATACCAAGCGCATACTTAAACGTTTTGCTGCTACACTTAATCGCTTATCAACTATTGCAGACCGCGTAGAATCTCGCATTGAAAAACTTGAAGATCGTGGCATTGACTTAAGTGACGCACGTGAACAGCTGCAAAATGCACGGGAAGAAATAGGGAGTGCCAAAACTACAGTTAGTAAACTTGAAGGACTTGCCGCAGCAATTGCGACGAGTGAAAATCCGAGAGAAGCAGTGACACATATGCGAGAATTGTTTGTATCAGCAAAAACTCAAGTGAAGGCCGCGCATAAAGCGCTTGTAGAAGTAATTAGAATAGTTAAAGCCGCAGTCGGGACAACTTCCGGTACTCTCGAGGTCGAAGCGGACCAACAATAGGTTATACATGCTAATATATAAAACATAATGCAAGAAGAAAAAGAACAGATTCCAAGCACTCCTCAAGAAGCTCCAGAAAGTACTCCCACACAACCAGAGGAGGAGAAACCAGTTGGCCCCTTCATCGGTGCGGCGATTGTTGTAATTATTCTAATACTTGGTGGTCTATACTACTGGGGAGCTGAACTTAACAAAGGAGAAGGGTCTCCAGAAGAGGAAGCTCAAGCAATTTTAAGTGAAAGCGATGCACAGCTTACCGCACTTGAAACACAGAACGAATCTGATGAAGTTGATGCAATTGAAGAAGACCTCGATGCAACAGAGCTTGATGATATCGATGTTGAACTTGGAAATATTGACGACGAGCTGAATTTCAATTTATAGAAGAAACGTTTACGTATTAAAAAAGATTAAAAAGCACCCCGCTCTATGTACATAGAGCGGGGTGCTTGCCAACAAGCCTCTAGCCACGTACACTAATCCGCATTGTGGAAAGAAAACTATACGAAAATATAAAAATCAACAAACTTCCAAACTCGGAAGTTGAGGTATCTGGTGAAATACCTGTAAATGTTTCTGATACATACAAAGGAAAAGCTATAAAAAAACTTGGTGAAGGCGCTACAGTTCCAGGTTTTAGAAAAGGACACATTCCCGAGCCAATTCTTATAAAACACTTGGGTGAAACACACGTACTTGAAGAGGTTGCACGTCTAGCTCTAGCAGACGCATATCCAGCCATTATTCAAGAACATACGATTGATGCTATTGGAAGTCCGCAAATTGCCATCACAAAGCTTGCACCTGGCAACCCTATTGAATTTAAAATAACTAGCGCTGTAATGCCAGATGTAACACTTCCCAATTACACACAGATTGCAAAGGAAGAAACTGGAAAAAATAGTGAGAGCGCAGAAGTTACAGACAAAGAAGTGGACGGAGCTATTGAAAATATTAGGAAACAATACGCTTCCTCTCAACAAAAACAAGACGAAAGTAAGACCGAAGTCGAGCTACCAGCCCTAAATGACGAATTTGTAAAAAAACTTGGTGACTTCAAAGGTGTTTCCGACTTT
>CAJXDB010000037.1 GCA_913052285.1 uncultured bacterium
GCTCCGGCACGACAGACTTTGGATAAATTATTGTGCTGGGGGCCGGATTCGAACCCACTACCCCTTGTTTTCAGAGTTTTGCTCCGGCACGACAGACTTTGGATAAATTATTGTGCTGGGGGCCGGATTCGAACCGGCGACCCTCTGTTCTTCAGACAGATGCTCTAAACCAACTGAGCTACCCCAGCCCTTCTCTGCTCTGGCTTCTGCCAGAGCTACGAAGGGCAAGCGGTACTAACAAGTGTACTGCCTGTCCGCCGTAGCCCAAGCGTAAGCAAGCGGAGGCGGAAGTCGCCCCAGCATTTCTCGACCTCACGTCGAGACTATCATAGCATTACTGTCCTGAAGTATTCCCGAGCAGTTTTTGAAGGAATGGAGGAAGATTATCGGTTACTTGAGTTGCACTGTCAACTCCTCCTTTAAATCCAGTATAGGTTTCGATAATGCCTCCGGCATACGGCTCAATAAAATACAGATAGATAATAAATGGAAGCCCAAGAAGAATTGCCCACCACAATACTCGGAAAATTATTCCCCACATTGCCGCACGCTGCATTCTTTTCAGGAGTTTATTATTCTCCTCAATAAGTTCAAGCTGTTTCCGTAAATGTCGTCTTACTTCCTCTTCCATACAAGGATAACTATAGCAGAAAACAAAACGCTAGGAAATTGGTGCCCCCACCAGGAATCGAACCTGGATCAGATCCTTAGGAGGGATCTATTCTAATCCATTGAACTACAGGGGCAGTCAAACTATCATTTTTTCAAACGACAGATCAATTAAAGCATGCATGAGTTTTAAGAATTGTCCACCCTTTTTTACTCCGACCCGACACATTCCGTACTTAGTTCTACCTCGCGTTCCTCCATCATTCATTCGGACTGTAAAATACCTTGATGGTATACCTGTTATCTTTGACCAGTACTTCACGCATTCATTTCTGTTCATCCCAGTGAAAATTCTGATCGTTATCTGTATAGACTCATTGGGTATCCCAAGAGCCTTTCGCAAAATATGAAGATACAGAGAAATCATCCTTCCATCAGAGTTTATAAACTCTGGCGATCCTTTGCTCCCTTCAGCCCAGTAAAGCATAGCCAAAGCAGTAAGGAGTTCCCTGTTAGATCCATCAAGAAGCCTGTTTGCTTCTTCCATGGCTCTTTGAGTATTCTTAGCCTTCCTTTTACTACCCCCACCTCTCTTTGACCTTAACAGTGCTCGAAACTGAGGTAGAACTTCTACATTCTGGACATGATGCCAAACTGTAGTCTTTGGCATACTCAGTTCACTCATGATTTCCTGAATACTGTTACCTGTTCTACGAAGTTCGACTAACTTTTCTATCTTCTTTGCTGAATGAACTCTCATAACAGCATTTTAGCATAGTAAGTAGGAACAGCAATTATGTCCTCGTTGACAAAAGCAAGTTCAAGTATGCTTCGGAGAAATCTACAAGCAACGCCCTATGGTATACGAGGGCGTTTGTGTGGAGTATTGCTACGCTGCCTTAGCGTTAAGTGCCAATTCCAAGTGCTTCTGAAAGTTTATTTTTATCAAAACCAATAAGCATCCGGTCTCCAACGAATATTACCGGTACACTCATCTGTTTACTTTTCTCAAGCATTTCCTGCCGCTTTTCCGCATCGGCTGACACATCGTGATCAGTGTAAGAAATACCTTTTTCTTCCAAAAATTCTTTTGTCATCTGACAAAAATGACACGCTGGAGTGCTGTACATTACAACCTTTTTGTCATCCATATATTAGCAATTATTAGCTTACAACCACCGTAGTATATCACACAAAAATTGCTACAAAAAAAGTCGCAATCATGGCAATGGCGAGCATAAATTGAAATACCATAGCCCCAACAATACCAACAAGCGAAATTGCCCCAACCTTTACTGCATCTCCTCCTTCCTTCCCCTCAAGAAAAGCGCCGCCAAGACCTCCAATAAATGCACCGAATAGAAGTCCAAATGGGCCTAAAATGAGCGTCCCTACAAGAGCACCGAGTGCGGCAAGAGCCATAGATTTCCACTTCCCACCCCCAGCACGAGCTCCTAGAACACCTCCTGCGTAGTCTGCCGCAATTGCTATTAAAGCTGTGATACCTAAAATAACGACTGTAGTAACTGAAATTACCTCAAACCCGGTCACAAGCCCATACAGAAGAATCCCCCCAAATACAAGCATAATGCCCGGCATCATAGGTACGACTGTACCCACTAGACCAAGAACAAAAAGAATTGAGACGATTATCCAAAGAAGTGTTATAGACATGTGTTTTCTTTAAATACCATACCCGCTTAAAATATATCAAATAATTTACTAATAAAGTTTTTTTCTTGAACGACATCTGCTTTTTCAACCTCGGGAGTGTCAACAATAACTATAATACCTTCTCCCTCGCGTGTGACTTCAAACTTTTTTCTAATCTCTTCTTCCACACCGCGTGAAGTATTTAAGCGATCAATTTCTGCCTGTAGCGCCGCCTCGCGTCCCTGAAGATCTTGGAGCTCTTCAAGACGCTTTGCTTTTATAACCCGCGTTCCGCTTTCTTTTTGATACATGTTCCATACACCATGAAGCAAGAGTGCCGCCACTATAAAAAGTACAACAAGCATTATTCTCGAGTAGAGCAGATGTTTAAACTTGCGACGTTTATGGAATTCAAGCATAGCTGTATTTTATGGTCACTCAAGTATTATACTAGAGCTTTACGTGTTATAGTACGACCACACTAAAAACCAAAAAGCACCATGCTATTTGAGAAACGTACTAGAAAAGCAATAAAAATAATATGGATAGTTCTAGGAATACTAATCATCATTAGTATGACGGTAGTTTTTTCTGGAGGAGGAGGCCTATTTTAATCAGGCTTAATCATTTCGATAAAGACCTTTTGAGGAATTATTACCTTGCCCTGACTGGCAAGGCGTTTTTTACCTTTTTTCTGCTTTTCCCACAACTTACGCTTTCGGGTAATGTCACCACCATAAAGATGTCCCGTTACGTCCTTTTTAAGCGCTGAAAGACGCCTGGCGGCGAGAATACGCCCCATTCCTTTGGCTTGGATTTTCATTACAAATTGCTGTCTTGGAAGCGTTTTATATAGCTTTTCAACAGCACTCTCTGCCTCATTCTGTGCACGACGGCGTGAGACAATACGAGTAAGCGCGGGAACGCTCTCTTCAGCAATAAGGAGATCAAGTCGAATCACGTCAGCTCTCCTCATATCAGAAGAAGTATATGACAGAGAAGCAAACCCGGCTGATACACTTTTGAGCTTATCGAAAAAACCTCTCATAAGTTCACGTAGAGGCATAGACGCACGAATAACAACTCTGGTATTTCCAAAAGTTTCTGTCTCACCTATCTCGGCCTCGTGCTCAAAGAGAAGTTTTGATATACCGCTCGTATACTCTGGATTAACAATAATATTAATTAAAACCCATGGCTCAAATACGCTATGTACGGCTCCATCATCTGGAAACTGAGATGGAATATACAAAGGAACCCTTTTACCACCGTCCTTTTCTTCTATTTCATACACAACAGTTGGAGCAGTAACAACAAGTTCTAGATTGAATTCACGACGTAGACGTTCAGTGACAATCTCAACGTGAAGCATCCCCAAAAAACCACACCTAAATCCTTTTCCGAGTGCTCCACCAGACTCCTCTTCAAAAGAAAAAGACGAATCCGATAGTCTAAGACGGTTTAGAGCTTGGCGCAAAAGCAAGAAATCGTCTTGGCTTTCAGGATACAAAGATGCCCACACCACAGGACGAGGACTCATATAACCTGGAAGTGCCTCCGTTTTCTTTCCTGTTTCTATAAGAGTATCTCCAACAGATGCCATACCGGGTTCTTTAATACCGGTAACGATATATCCTATCTCACCTTCTGAAAGACTCTCCTTTGGTTTTTGTTCTGGACTAAATGTGCCTACCTCAAGAACATTAAAAGCAGTCCCACTTGCAGAAAAAGTTAGCTGGTCCCCCTTTGAAACGTCTCCGTCAAAAAGACGAGTATACACAATGACACCCCTGTGATCAGAATATGAAAAATCAAAGATAAGACTTCTAAGTGACCTTGCAGACGTATTCGAAGGATGAGGAATACGAGTCACAATTGCTTGAAGCAGTATCCCAACACCAGCTCCTGTTTTTCCAGAAGTTTCAATTATATCTGAAGAAGAACAGCCTAAAAGTTCACATACTTCTTTTTTAACATCTTCAACACGAGCGCGGTTTGAATCCACCTTACTAAGCGCAGGTATCACTGAAAGACCCATTTCGCGAGCCATGGACAGTACGGTGAGTGTTTGAGCTTGTACTCCTTGAGTACTGTCTACAAGAAGAATCACCCCTTCAACCGCCTTAAGTGCTCTTGAAACTTCATACGAAAAATCAATATGACCTGGTGTATCAATTACATTTAAAACATATGCTTTTCCATCATGCTCATATTCCATTCGAGCGGGCTGCATCTTAATCGTAATACCACGCTCTCGTTCAAGCTCCATGGTATCAAGCACCTGCTCTCGCATTTCTCTTTTTGTGACCGTATTCGTTTGCTCAAGCATACGGTCGGCAAGAGTTGATTTGCCATGGTCTATGTGGGCAATGATGGAAAAATTTCTTATAAATTCAGAACCCATACAATATTTAGACTTCTTCTCCTGATGCAATGGTTTTTGCTTTCCAGAATTTGCGCCTTATGGATCGCCAGGCAACGTCGATCTCTTCATTTCCCATAATTTTGAGAAATACGACACCTACTACAATACCTGCAAAACCAGAAAGAAACCCTTGAGAAAATATACCTATAAATGTATTTATATCAACTAAACCTGCAAGAATGTTTAAAAATAGGTACGCTGTAAAACCCATTGCAATTGCTGATATTCCACTCTGGAACAGGACTCGATAAAGTCCTCTGGAAAATCCTCGGAAATCCTTTTGGAACAATATTGTGAGCACTACCGCATTTATGAGCATTGCTATTGAAAAACCTAGTGGAAGCATGAGTACTTCTGTACCTACAAGTCCTTCAACACGAAGTAGTCGCTCTACAAACATCTGCACACTTTCTACCGATACAAACAATTGCACCAATATGTATGCAAATAAAATCGCTAACGCTGAAGATACCACATTAACGACAAGAGGTTTTCGTGTATTTCCAGAAGCGTAATATCCCCGAACCAAAAGCAT
>CAJXDB010000038.1 GCA_913052285.1 uncultured bacterium
AATCACCATTGCTCTTTCTCATAATGAATACTCAACAGCTACTCGGCACTATGCTCACATCGATGCTCCAGGGCACGCTGACTACATTAAAAACATGATTACAGGTGCTGCACAGATGGATGGCGCTATTCTTGTTGTAGCAGCAAGTGATGGAGTTATGCCTCAGACACGTGAGCACATCCTTCTTGCCAAGCAAGTGGGAGTTCCTAGAATTATTGTCTTTTTAAACAAAGTTGATCAAGTTGATGATCAAGATCTTATTGACCTTGTTGAAGAAGAGGTTCGTGAACTTCTTACTAAGTATGAATTTGACGGAGCAAATGCACCGGTTATTAAAGGTTCAGCTCTCAAAGCACTTGAAGCAGGTTCCAAGGACGACGAGGCAGTAAAGCCAGTGCTCGAACTTGCTAAGGCGCTTGACGACTACATTCCAGTACCTGTTCGTGAGGTAGACAAACCTTTCCTTATGCCGGTTGAGGACATTTTCTCAATTGAAGGACGAGGAACGGTTGTAACAGGACGAATTGAACGAGGGGTCGTTAAAGTTGGAGAAGAGATCGAGATTGTCGGAATGAAAGACACTACAAAAACTACAGTAACCGGTGTTGAGATGTTCAACAAGTCTCTCGATGAGGGACAGGCTGGTGACAACGCCGGAATTCTTCTTCGTGGAACAAAGAAAGAGGACGTTCACCGTGGACAGGTTCTTGCAAAGAGTGGATCTGTTACACCTCATACAGACTTTGAATCTGAAGTGTACATCCTTAAGAAAGAGGAAGGAGGTCGTCATACTCCGTTCTTCACCGGCTACAAGCCTCAGTTCTACATTCGTACAACTGATGTTACTGGAGAAGTGGCACTTCCTGAAGGAACTGAAATGGTAATGCCTGGAGATACAATTACCTTTAAAGTGAAGCTTGTATCAGCTGTTGCTCTAGAAGAAAAGCAGAGGTTTGCTATTCGCGAAGGAGGCAAGACTGTTGGTGCAGGAGTTGTGACAAAGATAAACGCGTAAGTAAATCAGGAGACCTGTTTTCAGGTAACTAAAATTTACTAACTCTGTTATATCTTTTATAACAGAGTATAGATCATTAACATTCGCTCAAGAATATCTACTATATGGCAGCGACAAAAAGCACAGCAAAAAAGAAAGCCGCCCCAAAGGGTAAAAAAGCAGAAAAAAAGACTGCGGCACCGCGTGTGCGAAAAACAGCTACAAAAAAGAAAGAAGAAGGAGTTTCAAAACTCCGTATTAGAGTTCGTGCGTACGAACACAAAATTCTTGATGCGTCTGTAAAGCAGATCATGGACACAGCGCTTCGTTATGACGCAACTATTGTTGGACCAACACCTCTACCAACTGAGAAAAAGAAATATACAGTCAATCGCTCAAGTTTTATCTTTAAAGATGCTCGTGAACAGTTTGAAATGCGCGTACATAAGCGCCTGATTGACATATTAAATCCTTCTCCTAAAGTAGTAGAGGCACTCACTAATCTAAACCTTCCATCTGGCGTCAATATCGACGTCAAGATGACATAGGGTATTGAATGGTAGTGTAATATTAACCAGCTATTATGCTAGGTTGTATGAAGTATATACTTGCGAAAAAAGAAGAAATGACCCAAGTTTTTGACGATAATGGGAAGGTGTACCCGGCAACTGTTTTGTCTGCCGGACCTGTTACTGTTACGCAAGTAAAAACAGAAAAAACGGATAAGTACAATGCAGTTCAGGTTGGGTACGGTGCGCGTAAGGAGAAAAATGTAAGTAAAGCAGAGCAAGGGCACACAGGAAAGAATGGCCCTTTCGCTAATATAAAAGAATTTCGTGTTGAGGACGCCGACACAATTTCAGGTGCTAACGTAGGAGACAAGATTGATGTTTCAAATTTTGAAAAAGGAGATAAAGTTGTTATCTCTTCAGTATCAAAAGGAAAAGGGTTCCAAGGTGTAGTTAAGCGTCATGGATTCCATGGTGGCCCTAGGTCACACGGACAAAAACATTCAGAGCGAGAACCGGGATCTATTGGTGCCACTGGTCCACAACGTGTATTTAAAGGAACAAAAATGCCTGGGCGTATGGGTGGAGACAAGGTAACACATAAGAGTGTAAAGGTGCTTGCTATCGATGCTAAAAATAATAAGTTAATCGTGTCTGGTGCAGTTCCGGGACGTCGTGGAACACTAGTTCAAGTAAGCGGATAACATGGAATCAAAAGTCTACAATCAGGAAGGAAAAGAAGTCGGGAAAGTTGGTTTGCCTGAAAGTGTATTTAACGTGCCGTGGAATGATGACCTGGTACATCAGGTTGTAGTCTCTCAAGAGGCAAATAAGAGAACAGGCACAGCGCATACAAAAGATCGAAGTGAGGTTTCTGGAGGAGGTAAAAAGCCGTGGCGTCAAAAAGGAACTGGACGTGCTCGACATGGTTCAATTCGTTCTCCACTATGGAGAACTGGTGGAGTAACATTTGGTCCGAGAAAAGAAAAAGACTACAGCAAGAAAATCAATAAAAAAGTAAAGGCTAAAGCTTTGTATACTGTCCTTTCGCAAAAACTTAAAGATGGCGAAATAGTATTTGTGGACGAGTTTTTATTTAATGAACCAAAAAGTAAACAAGCACGCGAGACTCTTAAGTCGCTTTCTAAAATAACAGGGCTTAAAGATCTTCCAACAAAAAGAAAAAATGCAGCACTTGTGGTACTTGGTACTCGAAATGAAAACGCGGTTCGAAGTTTTCAGAATTTTCCAAGTATTGATATTGAAGAGGTGCGTAATATAAATACACACGATGTGCTTCGTCATAAGTACCTACTCATCTCTCATCCGAAAGATTCAGTAGCAGTTCTTGAAAAACGTCTTGCTCAAGTAAAGTAATATGGCACTATTTGGAATAAAAAATAAAAAAGAGACTACAGATTCTCCTAAGGAAGAGAAAAAGGTTGTATCTGTGAAAAAAACAGAAAAAACTAAGCCTGTTCAAGAAAAACAGTTACAGAAAAAGTCTCAAGCTCCACAAACACATGTGGATTATTCTCATGTGCTTAGGCGTCCGCGCATAACAGAAAAAGCAACAGCACAAGCAGAGAAGAATGTGTATGTATTTGAAATAGATCCGCGATCAGACAAGAAAAGTGTAAAAGAGGCAGTTGAGCGCGTATACAACGTTACACCGGTTAAGGTAAACATCGCAAAGACTCCGTCACGGCGTTTCTTTTCTCGTATGCGACGCCAGCGTGGTATGAAAAGTGGTTTGTCTAAAGCCTATGTTTACTTAAAGGAAGGAGATCGTATAGAGATTGTTTAGAAAATATTATGAATGCAATGAATTATATTTTCTTAACCCTGTTAAATCCCGCCTCCGGCGGGTCGGCGAAGCCGAATTTAACAGGGTGGGATGCAACTAAGCCTCACTAAGTTTTATCACCATGAAAAAGTATAAACCAACAACTCCAGGACGGCGAGGCATGTCCTCAGTATCGTTTAAAAAAACTCTCACTGCTCGAAGCCCGCACAAGGCGCTTACCAAAGGAATTAAGCGTGGTTCTGGGCGTGGAAGTGCAGGACGTATTACCGTAAGGCATAAAGGCGGTGGGCATAAACGTCGATATCGAGATATTGATTTTATGTATAACAAGCATGACATACCGGCGCGTGTTGAAACGGTAGAGTATGACCCGAATCGATCAGGCTTTATCGGTTTGGCTCTGTATAAAGATGGTGAACGTCGCTACGTCCTTGTGCCGAAAGGCGCTTCTGTTGGTGATAGTTTTATCGTGTCAAAGGAAGCGCCAGTTCAGGCGGGTAACCGTATGCCACTTTCGCGTATTCCTGTTGGCACATTTGTATACAATGTTGAACTAAAGCCAGAGGGAGGTGCCAAGCTCGCTCGTTCTGCCGGAAATTATGCTGAAGTTATTGCACACGACGGAGGATATGCACAGCTTAAGATGCCGTCGTCTGAAATTCGAAAGGTGAGTGATAAAGCGTGGGCTTCAGTTGGAGAGATAAGTAATGAGGAGCACAAACTTGTGGTAATTGGAAAGGCCGGAAGATCTCGTTGGCTTGGAAAGCGACCTACTGTGCGTGGTTCTGCAATGAACGCAGTAGATCATCCGCATGGTGGAGGAGAAGGAAAGGCCGGACGTGGTCATCGAAGGCAGAGAACAAAGTGGGGTAAACCGTCTGGTAAGGGACAGAAGACAAGGCGGTCAAAGAAATATTCAAACACATTTATCGTTCGCAGACGAAAAGTTGGAAAGAAAAAGAAATAGATCTGAGTTATGGGCTCCAAGTAGACCGTAATAGCCTTATTTATAGGGCTATTTTCGATATTAAAATAATAACAGGCAAAGTACTTGACAAATATGATCAAGTATGATAGTCTTTAGATAGTTATTTGTTCAAGTGAGCCCCCGACCTGTCTGATCCTTATATATTTAGTGCTACTCACACACTAAATATATAAGGATCAGCGGTCGGTTTTTTTTATTTCAGCTTTGCCAATCCAATATTTCATTGACATTAAGCCATATTTAACCTAATATACTCGAACGCTCCACGGAGCTTTTTATATATGTCACGATCACTTAAGAAAGGTCCATATGTCGACGAGAAGCTCCTCAAGAAGTTTGAGGGCAAGAAGCCGGCAGACACTGGAACTATCAAAACATGGGCTCGAAGAAGCCAAATCAGCCCGGAAATGGTTGGTTTTACCTTTGGTGTCCATAATGGGAAAGACCATCTTGATGTGTTTGTGACCGAGGAAATGGTCGGTCATCGCCTTGGAGAATTTGCTCCATCAAAGAAATTTGTCCGCCATGGTGGAAAAATGCAGAAAGAAATGGAACAGAAACAAAAAGATGCCGAAATAGCTGCTGCTAAAGCTGCAAAAGCTGTTGAAACAGTAAAGAAATAATATGAAAGCGCGTTTAAAAAATTATCGACAAG
>CAJXDB010000039.1 GCA_913052285.1 uncultured bacterium
CCGATTTGCTATGCTATAGGAATGGAGCTTCTTCATGTCATACCAATAACCCGTAGCATGCGATCAGGACGTCTGTCGTATTTTAGCGCGCATTCAATCCCTAAAGGATCAATAGTCTCTGTGCCAATACGTGCAAAAAAAACTCCAGCACTTGTGGTTCACACAGAAGAAGTACGAAGTGCAAAAACACAAATTCGATCCGGAAACTTTGCAATTAAAAAAATTGCCCGCAAAAAACACACAAAACTTTTACTTGAGCAGTTTGTGCGCGCCGCAGAAAAAACAGCACATTATCACGCCGCACCAATCGGTACCGTCCTGCACCGAATAGTTCCTAAATCAATTCTTACCAATATAGACAAGGCGGCTCAAGCAGTCGATCCATTAGAAAACAGTGAGTCAGTCGCAACTGAAAAACTTATACTTCAGCAGGAACCAGATGCACGATTATCCTATTACAAAAACCTTGTTCGAGAAGAATTTGCGCGCTCGAGATCCGTGTATATTGTTGTCCCGACTATACGAGATGGAGAACGTATCCATAACGCTCTTAAAAAAGGAATTGAAGGACGAGCATGGCTTCTTTCAAGCGCACTTTCAAAAAAAGATACTCTTTCATCATGGAATGACATTGTAAGTTCCGAACGCCCAGTGCTTGTTGTTGCTACAGGTATGTTTCTTTCCATTCCGAGAAAAGACATCGGTACAATTGTAATTGAGAGAGAACAATCAAACCTATACAAAACACAAGAAAGGCCTAAAGTGGATTTCTGTGTATTTGCGGAACATCTCGCAGAAGAGCTCCATGCCCGCCTTATTTTTGCAGACTTTCCACCGCGTATTGACTCAATATGGCGCTACCACAACAAGGAGCTGGACGAAGTGCATCCTGTAAAACTTCGAGTAGGAACAACATCCGAGGTGCACATAGTAGATATGCGAAATACAAAAGAGAGTAGTACCAGATTTGAAGTCTTGAGTACAGAGCTTAAAAAAACGATTCAGGAAGCTGGACGCTTTGGTAAAAGGGTTTTTCTATACACAACAAGGCGCGGTATTGCGTCAAGTACCATTTGCAAAGATTGTGGAAATACAGTGTTGTGCAGGAAGTGCGGCGCGGCAGTAGTGCTTCATCGCAGTAGGCCCAAGAATGTATTTGTTTGCCACGCATGTGGTACTTCGCGAAGCGCACACGAAAGATGCAAGACTTGCACAAGCTTCAGGTTGGAACCTCTTGGTATAGGAACCGAACGTGTTCTAGAAGCATGTAAAGATGCATTTCCAGACATGCCGCAATTTATAGTGGATAGCAGTCATACAAAAACACACAAACAGGCAAGTTCTACAATAGAGAAGTTTTACAGTACACATGGAGGAATACTTATTGGCACTGAAATGGCACTTCCATACCTTACAAAGCCTATTGAAAAAAGTGCAGTTATATCAATAGATACACTTCTTTCTCTTCCTCATTGGAATATACATGAGAAAGTTTTTGCAACACTTATTCGCATACGTGCTATTACAAATGAATCAATTCACATACAGACTAGAATGCCTGAACAGACAGTTCTTGAGCATGCCGCAGGAGGGTCTGTTGCCGACTTTTATCGACACGAAGTCGAAGAACGTAAAAGACTTCTTTACCCACCATTTACGACAATTATTACAATTACACGTGAAGGAACTAAAGCGGTTATCGCAAAAGATATAAAAATATTTGAGAAGCTTTTATCAGAGTACAGCCCTCACATATTTCCAACGCGTGGAAATACCAAAGGCGCGTATCGCCTTAATACGATTCTTAAAATTCCACGTGGAGTGTGGGTAAGTAAACCACTTGAAGCAAGACTCGCAGACCTACCACCTCAATACATAATTAGTGTTAACCCTGACAGCGTCCTGTAAGGCAGACATTGCCACGCGTCGCCAAGAGCGACGCGTGGTTTTCTTTATTTGGTTTGCCTGTGTATGATGGATATATGAAGAAAATTCTTCAAAAAGACGACAAAAACGGATCAGTACTTCGGGAACACGCGAAAGAAGTGCCTCTTGAAGATATACAAGGAACACGCGTCAAAAACATCATTTCGGATATGAAAAAAACGCTTGCCGCCGAGGGGTATGGCGTTGGTCTTGCTGCGCCACAGATCGGAGAATCTCTTCGAATATTTATCGTAGGACCTCGGGCATTTACGGCTACAGAAAATAAAGCCGGCAAACTACGCGAACCTATTCCAGAGGGCAGTGAACAGATCTACATTAACCCAAAAATCACGAAGAGTTCAAAGAGGCAGATTGATATGCACGAGGGGTGTCTTTCCGTCCGCGACTGGTATGGAATGGTTAAACGATCAGATAAAGTAAATGTCGAAGCATACGACGAAAATGGGGAGAAGTTTCAGCGCGGAGCAAGTGGTCTTCTGGCACAAATTTTTCAGCACGAGATTGACCACTTGAATGGCTCACTCTTTGTTGACACTGCCACAGACTTGAAAGAAATGCCTCCTGAAGACGAAAACGACAATGAAAAATAATCTCAAAATCGTATATTTTGGCACATCCGACTTTTCGGTTTCCATACTTCAAGAACTACTCCTGGCCGAGATTGAGCCGGTGCTAATTGTAACAGCTCCTGATCGCCCTAAAGGGCGCGGAATGGAGATTTCTCCACCACCGGTCAAAGTGTGGGCAGACGAACACAATATTTCAACAATACAACCGGAAAAACTTGACGAAGAGGTCATGGGAGAACTTACCAATACTCCGCCAGCTGGCGGATGGGACTTATTTATAGTTGCTGCGTATGGAGGCATTTTGCCAAAACGTATGCTTGATATTCCAAAACACAAAACATTAAATGTCCACCCATCGCTCCTGCCGAAGTTTCGAGGATCATCTCCGATTCAGACAACTATTCTTGAAGACGAGAAAAAGACCGGTGTGACCATAATGCTCGTTGACGAAGAGGTTGATCACGGGCCGATCGTGGCACAGGCAAGCATTGAATTAGACGAGCTTCCAAAGGCGCGTGAACTAGAGGCGCTTCTGGCACATGAGGGAGGAGTGCTGTTAGCTGAAACTATTCCACTCTGGACAGCCGGAGATATTACACCAGAAGAACAGGATCATGTTGCGGCAACGTATACAAAAAGGATTACAAAAGAGAACGGACTTCTTGATCTTAACGGTGACGCACACGAGAACTTCAAAAAAATTAAGGCCTACGACGGCTGGCCCGGAACGTACTTTTTTACGAAAGATGGTAAGCGCGTCAAAGTAATTGACGCCACGTATGAGGACGGGAAACTCACCATAACCCGAGTTATACCTGAAGGAAGACAGGAGACGGCGTATGAAGACTTTGTGAAAACTAACGACGGCGCTTAAAGCGGAGACGGTCAAACTGGCGCATACTTCCCTTTCCAAATCCCTGAAGTGCACCCTTCATCTTGGCGCCGCCGCGTTTTACAAAGTCAAGCCGCTTGTCTTTTCGCTTTCGAAGTTCTCGAAGTATATCTTTTTTGACCTTATCTATTGCAATCTTGAGTGTGTCGGCAGTTGCAACAGCACGCAGAAGCTCTCCGCCAATAGTAAGATTAATTTCAGCTCGGAAAATGTCTCCTGACTGGTGGTGTTTTGTCGTTTTCCCCACCTCAACTTCACAGATAGCCGCCTCGCCTTCGTTTTTGATAAGCTTGTCTACTGCCGCAAGACGCTTATCGAGATATGCCTCAATGTCTGGTGTGAGTGTAATGTTTGTAGCTTTTGTTCTTCGTATGCTCATATATCTATATTAATTATTTTTCTTGTAGAGCGATGACCGGTAACAATACGCACGGATCCAATAGGGACGGCAAAATGTTTCGCCAGAAGTTCTCTTACGCGTGTATTTGCCATATTTCGCTCTCTCTTTTCTGTAACACGGATTTGAAACGTTTTGTTTGCTAATGTTGTAATATTCTCCTTCTTCGCTCCGGGCGTTACGTCAGCCCTAACATACATATTACTTTCGCTTATACAGACCTAAAAGTTCTGCCTGCTGAATTATATGCCCTTCCATCGCCGCCTCAACGTCCTTTTTAGTCGCTCCTTCCTCGAGGGCAAGCTCAGTGTCGAGGCTATAGAGTTTGAAAAAATAGCGGTGCTCTCGGTCTGGAGGACACGGCCCGTGATATGCAAGACTTCCCCCTGTGCCAAGACCCGATGTTCCTTCTGGTTCTTTCCCCTCCTGAATCATAAGGGTACCAACAGGAACATTAAACTTAACCCAGTGGTCATACATGCCGTCAGGACGAATACTTTTCGGAACATCCGGATCATCCATCACAAGGACTAAAGATTCTGCACTCGGATCAACGCCTGAAATTTCAAGTGGAGGGACAACATTATCTCCATCGCACGTATATTGAGATGGAATTGACTCGTTGTGTTTAAAAGCAGGGCTCGTTAGTTGAAGTTCTGCCATATTGTATTAAGTATAACACGTTTGAAAAAGCTCAAAATTCCGCTACAATACAAGCGTTCTTTAAGAACAAAATATTCCGGGGTAGCTCAATGGTAGAGCCCTCGACTGTTAATCGAGTGGTTGTGGGTTCGAATCCCACCCCCGGAGCAAAGGAGAACGTTTATACTCAAATAT
>CAJXDB010000040.1 GCA_913052285.1 uncultured bacterium
GAAAGCTGTCCTCTGGTCCTGTATATACAACAATGTCTTTGTCCTCCATGCTTTTAATTAGACATTTTAAGATCAAGACCTTCGACCATCATATTGAGTGAATTTTTATGTACTGCATCCCAGCACATTGGGCTACTGTTTGTATTGTGACAAGACGCGATAACGTTATCCATTTTTCGAAGAGGCGAATCCACCGGTAGAGGCTCATCCTCAAACACATCGAGTCCCGCCCCAGATACTTGCCCACTCTCCAGTGCTTCAACAAGCTCATCTTCTTTTATAAGTGGACCTCTCGCATTGTTTATAACGTACGGCTTCTTTTTCATCTTGGAGAAAGATTCCTTATTTAAAACATGCTCACTTTCAGGATTTAGATCACAATGCACTGTAATAATGTCGCAGTTTTCATAAATCTCATCTTTTGAAGTGTGTTCAACATCCAAATCATTAAATATTTTGGGATCCATCTCTTTTATATCGTTTACTAGTACCTTCGGACCGAAGGCCTTGAGTTTTCTCGTAACCTCCTTGCCAATGTCACCAAAGCCAATTATTCCGATTACTTTCTCCCTTAACATGTAGCTTTGGGGTTTTTCCCACTCTCCACTTTTTACCACTCGATCATTTCTAACAAGCCCACGTACCTCGTTTAGCATCATTGCAATGGTTGTATCTGATACGGGCTCGGTGAATGCTCCTGGAGTTCTAAATACAGTAATACCTTTTGTTTCCGCATACTCCTTGTCTATTGAATCAATCCCTGTCCCCCACTTAACAATAGCTTTGAGCTTTTCTGCTTTATCAATAACTTTCTTTGTAATTCTATCGTCACCACAAAGAATTCCCTGATATTTATGAATTACCGGGAGTAAATCTTCCTCTTCAAGCCTCTCTTCAACATGAATCCAATCCACATCAAAAGGGTAGTCCTTGAGCATTTCCTTTATCTTTTCCATTTCCCTGTACATGTAGGGAGCAGAAATTAGTATCTTATTTTCCATATATTTAAATACTGAACGTATATTATAACCCTATAACTAACTATATTTCATAAGGAAACGGCGAGGACGTAGTCCTCGCCGTTTGGGCCTTCCGAAACCTGAACTTCACTTGGCGTGCGCCAGGATGACCCTCGTCATTTCAGAGACTGCAGTTTCGCTTCCTTCCGGCTTCGGGAACATCTTCTCTTGCGCCAAAAGCATATCTTTACGGACTTTGGAATCGGGATCAAGTAGTTCCCCAAGAAGCTCGGGGGTGAGACCTTTCCGACGTAGAAAAGCTCCTTGATCACAAGGGGGCCAAGCAAAGGTGCGGATACTTGCATAAAGCTCCATTTCCCAAGGATTGCCACCCGGCCATAAGCCGGGTTTACGCCTACACGCTGTGTGAATGGTCGTAGACGACGACGTGCCAATTACAAGCACGGCATGTGGAAGCATCTCGTCGGTCTTTAATTCATCAGGTAAGATAGAAAAACTGACCGGCGAATTCCTGAATAGGTTTGTGACCTGGTGTTCATATTCACCTGCGGTGCATTCATCTGCTGGGTGTAGCCCCAGAACCGCATGTATACGCGCTGCTGACGGGTCAAGACCATGGATCGCAGTAAGTCCGATCATTAATGGTCCCGCAGTCATTATTGAGAATTTTGATCCTGCGAAAAGAACAAGTTCACGATCAAGACCCACTCCCAGTCGGCCAAAAACTTCTTCTCTAGTAAGCCGAGGAGGCGCAAAATAGATGTCCCATCTCGGATCCCCTGTAACGTAAGAAATTTCAGGCTTAACTACCGACCTATCGTGGTATTTTTCGTCTTCGTTGAGAACACAGGCAAAACTAGCCTTTCTCCCAACTTCCTCAAAACCCTGTCGGCTGATCACTCCAAATGTATCGGGTAAAAGACCCACCGGCACTCCATAACTGATTGCCAGTTCAGCACACGCGATCTCGCTTGCCGCTACCTCACTGGTTGAGGACATCCCAACTAAAAGGGCATTGGA
Source organism: uncultured bacterium (assembly GCA_913052285.1). Taxonomy (GTDB): domain Bacteria; phylum Patescibacteriota; class Minisyncoccia; order Phycocordibacterales; family CAJXDB01; genus CAJXDB01. Next base: position 2,001 of record CAJXDB010000040.1, read on the forward strand.
TGTTTTTATAGAGTCGATATGCTTACCAGAAACTACGTCGGGTAGATCTTTGCGAACAAGAAGATTGACCACATGACCCAGTCTAGTCAATTCATCTGCCAATACTTCAAAAAGTCCTGAAGGCCCAGGGTCGCCCGCGACCATCATAATAGTCTTTTTCACCGTTCAAACTCCCTCTTCAGATTGCAAAAATTCTGTAAGAAAAGTACCACTTCTTACGCACCATGTCAAGTCTATGTGTTTATTTTATTTTCGAATATTGTGAACTTTGTAAAAATAAGAACCTTCATCTTTAATAAGTTTTTTGGGATCACCCTCTTCCAATATTTCCCCGTCCTTAAGAACAATTAATTTTGTTGCATTTTCTATTGTTGAGAGTCTATGGGCGACAATGAGTGTCGTTATATTCCCACGAAGACCCTCAATTGCTTTTTGAATCTGCTCCTCCGATTCATTATCAAGCGCACTTGTTGCCTCGTCTAGAACTAGCAATTCTGGCTTGCGAGCCAGTACTCTTGCAAGAACAATACGTTGTCTCTGGCCAAAGGATAACCTTACCCCTCTCTCGCCTATATTAGTTTGAAACTTGTTCTCGGTTCCTTCAATAAAATCTAATATGTGTGCTTTTTTTGCCGCCTCTCTTATATCTTCATTAGAAATAGAGTCGTCATAGAATTTTATATTGTTCTCTATCGTGTCATTTATTAGAAACATATCTTGTGATACATAGCCAATATTTCTTCTCCATTCATCAACATCAATTTCTTCAATATTTTTATTATCTACTTCTATTTCCCCTCTATCGGGCACAAACATTCTTAACACAAGATCTACTACGGTTGTTTTCCCGCTTCCAGAAGGACCAATGATTCCAATCATATCTCCCTTCTCTATTTTGAAACTTATGTCTTTTAAAACTGGTCCATTATTTTCATATGAGAAATTAACATTGCTAAACGAAAGAGTATTCCTAAACTCAAATCCTCCACTTTTACCTACCCGAGGTTCAATGTTTTTGCGGAGCTCTTCTTCATACTCAACTACATTCCTAAGGTAGGGGGCAGATTCGTTCATTCTGTGTAAGTTGGTCTGTAGCGTCTGGAAATGTGTAAATATTCTCTGAATAAGGTAAACAATTGCAATAAATGCGCTGAATACAAAACCTTCGGTCTTAAATGAAAATGCAAATATAACGCTAATGAAAATGAGGCTGATAGGTTGTACTAAAACATTATTAATACTTCTTAGAAGAGTAGACCTTATTCGTAGCACTCGAAGTGTCTCAAATAGATTAGTTCCAATTTCTGAGACAGGGTTTTCAGAGCTCGTAGTCTTCACCGTTTTAATACCAACAACATTTTCGTTAACATAGTGCGCCACTTCTTTTGTTGCATTTAAAATACCGTGTGCCGTTCCGCGAGCCGCGCGCAATACTGGTTTAAGAACAAAAAATAAAACCCCGCCGAGCAGAAGTGCAAATATAGTTATTTTTGGAGAAATATTTATCGCAACCAACATATAAACAAGAAGTCCTGAAAACAGTACGAGCATCTGACTAACGCGCTCAAGCATCTCTGAACTTGATTTTACGTTTGTCATCAAGATGGTCTCAAGGTGTCCTAATTTTTGAGAAACAAGGTAGCCCCATTTGGCTTTTAGAGTCTCCCTAAATAACTTGCTTCTAACCTCACTCTCATAGTTTGCGGTTATTTTTACAGTAATGTATGTAATTACAAAAGTAACAACCGCCTTTAAAATAAATAGGAGAATGATAAATACCAACAAGTATCTAAACTTAAATGGTATATGTAAAAATAAAAATACGGAGCGTATCGCTTCAGATATAAAGTCTAAATCCGCAGTAGGACCTGTGCCAATAATAAAAGAAAGAAGTGGAATAACAGCATTAATACCTATACTCTCCAAGAGTCCTCCTACAAAACCAAGAGATGCAAGCAAAAGTATCTGATAACGGTATGCGTCAAAACCCTTCCAGGCTAGTTGAAATATTTCTACATACCTGCTAAATAGTTTATTAACAAAAATCATAAAATTGCATAAAGAGATTATTTTCTGGCCCTAACCAAAAAATATCTTGTAAAATCTCTTCCATATCCGTTATCAAGGCGGTCTAGACCATAACCAATAGGTTCCACTACCCACTTATGGATAAAATCAAAAATCTTCTCTATTGGTTTTGGTATATTAAGGCCTCTCTCGAAAAAGTAAGCATAGGAAACCGCGGTTGCCATAAAACCATTGCTCGCAGCTATATCTATAATGGAAAATCCCTCTTTTTCAAGTAAATACCTAATACCAAATTCTGTGAATCGAAAATAGTCATGTGGAATCTGGTGCTGGCGTCTGACCAAAGGAGCTACTATAAAAATCTCACCTCCTGGTTTTAAGACTCTATGGAGCTCTTTTACAACCTCTCTGGGCTCACTCACATGCTCCATTATTACTTTTGTTGTTAAGACCACATCAAACGTGTTGTCCTCATACGGCATAACGTATCTTTTTTGATCCTCTACATCTTTTTCTGTTTTTCCCTCAGGAATAAATTTGTCA
>CAJXDB010000041.1 GCA_913052285.1 uncultured bacterium
TGACGCATCCATTGCTCCTTCAGCCGCACCTGCACCAACAAGAGTGTGTATTTCATCAATAAAAACAACTATCTTGCCTTCTGCGCGCTCAATCTCTTTCATAATATTTTTGAGCCGCTCTTCAAACTCGCCTCGGTACTTTGTGCCCGCAATAAGGAGTCCAAGATCAAGAGAAAGAAGTTCTTTATCTTTTAGTGATTCCGGAATATCGCCGCTTGCCATACGTGCCGCAAGACCTTCTGCAATAGCAGTTTTTCCAACACCTGCCTCCCCAATTAAAATAGGATTGTTCTTTGTACGTCTTGAAAGAATTTGAACAACTCGATTAATTTCTGTATCTCGCCCTATTACCGGATCAAGTTTATTCTCACTTGCAAGTTTGGTAAGGCTGCGTGTGTATTTTGCAAGTGCACGGAACCGCTTCGGCTGGCTGACATCGGTTACATTATTATTCTTAAGTTCAGAAAGCACCTGCATTACTGTCTGCTTATCAAGCCTAAAGCGAGCCAGAATCTCACGCGCAGGTCCGGGATTGTCTACAATTGCAATAAAAAGGTGTTCGGTTGAAATAAACGAGTCATTTAATTCAGCGGCAATCTTACCCGATTTCTCAAGTGCTTGTGCCAGCTCCGGAGTTAAATACAGCTGGTATGACGGGGACAGAGTTGAACCGGATTCCGGCACCTCAAGTGACTCAAGAAGTGAGTCGGTCAAAAGCATAGTATCAATTTCAAGCTTGTCTAGAATAGAAAACACCATACTCTCCTCCTGGAGTACCAGAGCCGTTAGAAGGTGAATTGGGTTCACATGATTCTGCCCACGTTCAATAGCCAGTTCATGAGCTTTACGAACCGCCTCTTTCGCTTTTGTGGTGAAATTGTTAAATGGAGTCATATAGCAGTAATTAGATTAGACTGTAGACAAACCGTCTACTCTACCTCCTCTTCTTGGGGCGTAGTCTGAAACGCCTCTAGCACTGCCGCGATGGTATTCACCGGAGTGTACGAACCTCCGCTCTGCACACCAATGATTTCTCCAAAAATGTTTACAAGAGGACTTCCAGACAAAACATTTCCCAGAGAAATAGTTGTTTCAATTGTGGCAAGTACTGAGATAGTTTCTTCCACAACCTCTCCATCTTCCTCCGAGGAGATAACAACATCATCAAACTCAAGTCCAGAGATTATACCTGTCGCAACTTGAGTTCTGTTTTTTCCTCCAAGAGCCATTACTGTTTGACCAAGCTTAAGAGCAGAGTGATCGGAGAGCGTTACAGGTACAAACTCTTCATGTGTATTCTCTTCACCCTCTACAGCTTCTTTAGGTTCAATTTGAAGGAGAGCAACAGAATCATTTTCATCCTGACTTACAACGCGCGCTGTGTGTGTACCGCTCTGTGTGGCAACGACGTATACACCATCCTGCGCAACCAAGAGTCCGTCGGTAACCAAAAAACCATCTGCAGAAACTAAAAATCCCATTCCAAGAAACACTCCTTCAGCACCATCCTCGCCTCCGGCTTGGTTGATACGCACAAGACTTGCACTATTTTTTTCAATAGAATCAGTTATAAGATCCTCCTCTTTTACCACCACGGTAACCTCTTTTGTAATCACACTTGCTCCCTGTTGTGTCTTGTCAGGGACAACGCGCTCAACCGTTCGCTCTACAACGCGGTTAATCGTTTGTGTTACAGCAGGCGGTGCCTGATCTAAAAGCGTTACTGTCGTAATACCTGTTGCAATAGAGGTAATAAAGCTCACCAGAAGGGTGAGAAGTATAATTTGTCCTTTAGTTAATTGTTCAAGATCCATAATTGTATAGTATCCAGTCTACACCAAAACGCAGGCAAACTCTAGGGTTTTTCCACATTTCAGCTCAACGCTGGTAAGTAATTAGTAACATAAAAGTGATGACTCGTCAAATATTGGACTTGGGCCTCGTCCTAGCACGAAGCACTGAAACAACTCTGTCTATATCACCCTCGGTTGTTTTTTTTCCAAGTGAAAATCGGAGAGAACTTTTGGCAAATGCTTCCCCACCGCCTAAGGCCTCTACAACGTACGAACTGTCTTTTCCACGAGTGCACGCACTCCCTGTTCCGCAGGCAATTCCATCCGCATCAAGAGATATAACTAAAAATTCCGCATCATGCCCAGGTATTGAAACATTTATGTTGTTTGCAATTCTCGCATCTGCGTCACCATTTACCACAATGCTTGGAACATTCTCTATAAGAGAACGGATAAAATAGTCTCTTAGTTTCGCTGTCTTTTCAGATAACTCTTTATATTCTTTTTGCGCATTTGATAACGCCTCTGCAAATCCTACAATAAGCGGAATGTTTTCAGTTCCCGGACGAATACCGTATTCCTGTCCCCCACCTTCAAAAAGCGGACTGACTACAACGCCATGCTTTTTATATAGTGCTCCAACGCCTTTAGGTCCATATATTTTCTGCGCGTCGAAAGTCATAAGATCAACTTGAAGCTTCTGAACACTGCAATCAAGATAGAGAGGTGCCTGACTTGCGTCAGTATGCATATAAAGCGGAAGTTCCGCGTCACGCTTCTCTTTAAAGCAGTGTACTATTTTTGAAATACGCGAAATAGGTTGTACTGTACCGATCTCATTGTTTGCATACATGACAGATACAAGAACGGTTCGAGGAGTTAAGGCCTTTTCTATATCATGCGGACTAACTACTCCACTTTCTGAAGCAGGCACGTACGTAACAGAAACTCCATTTTCTTCGAGACGTTTAAAACAATTGAGAATCGATGGATGCTCAATTGTTGTAGTAACCATGTGAAGAGGGCCTGGTCCTTCAAGAGCGCGTGCAACTCCTAAGATTGCCAAGTTATTTGCTTCAGTACCACCAGAAGTAAACATGATGTCGGATATTCTGGCACCGAGCGTTCTTGCAATGCATTTTCGAGCACCTTCAAGAGCATCGCGAGCCTGCACACCTTCAGCGTGAATACTTCCCGCATTTCCAAAAGACCTAGAAAAGTACGGTTCCATAACATCTCGAACCCGCACATCAACCGGAGTTGCAGATGCGTAGTCCAAATATATGCGGCGTTTAGGTAAAGAAAAGAAATTTATGTCCATACATCGATTCTAAAAGCTTCAGACCTTTTTTGCAAAAGAAGAAAGCGGGAGTATAATGCTCCCCATAGCCTATGTCTCTTATTTCACTAGATACTACGACTGTTTTGTACATGCTTGTGGGTACAGTACTTGTCCTTACCCTGCTTGTTATACACCTTGAAATACGGGTAAAAAGGCTTCTCAAAGGAAAAGACGGTAAAAGCCTTGAGGCGTCAATACACACTATTATAAAAAGTCAGAAAGATCTCGAGGAATTTAGAAAGGAGTTGGAAGAATACCTTGCCAGAGTTGAGAAAAGAGTAAAAAGAAGCATGCAGGGAACCGCAACCATACGCTTCAACCCTTTCAAAGGAAGTAGCGAGGGCGGTAACCAAAGCTTTGCAACAGCACTTATAAACGAAAACGGCGACGGAGTTGTAATGTCAAGCTTATATGCGAGAGATAGAGTTAGTATGTTTTCAAAGCCTCTACAGAAATATGCATCTGAACATACATTAAGTGACGAAGAACAAGAAGCGCTTAATAAAGCGCGACAAGCGCTAGATACAGAAAAGTAAATCATGAATTACCATGACAGAAAACAAAGACAAACAGATAGAAAGACCGCCTGTTATTGTGATAATGGGACATATCGACCATGGTAAGTCGACGCTTCTTGACTATATTCGAAAAACGAATGTCGTAGAAAAAGAATCAGGAGGTATTACCCAACACCTCGGAGCATACGAAGTTATCCACACAGATCAGTCCGATAAAAAACGATCTATAACATTTTTGGATACACCCGGACACGAAGCATTTAGTGCAATACGTTCATGCGGAGCTGAAGTCGCCGATATTGCAATACTTGTTGTTTCAGCCGAAGAAGGAATGAAGGCACAAACAAATGAGGCACTTTCATGCATAAAAGAAGCTAAGCTCCCCTACATAGTCGCGATAAATAAAATAGATAAGTCAGGCGCAGATATTGAACGCACTAAAAAGAATCTACTTGAGAACGAAGTGTACTTAGAAGGACTTGGTGGAGATATTCCATTTGTTCCTATATCTGCAAAGACTGGAGAAGGAGTGCCAGAGCTTCTTGATATGACGCTTCTGGTTTCTGACCTTGAGGAACTTTCTGCAGAGTCTGACAAAGAAGCGTCTGGAGTAGTTATTGAATCACATGTTGATCCTAAAAAAGGAGTTAGCGCCACCCTTATTGTAAAAAATGGCACTTTGAATGTGGGCACATATGTCGTTGCAGGTGATGCGTTTTCACCGGTGCGCATTATGGAGAACTTCAAGGGAGAGCAAATTAAAA
>CAJXDB010000042.1 GCA_913052285.1 uncultured bacterium
GAGCAATGGATGCGTCAAATATGCTAAAGCCGGCACTGGCGCGTGGAGATATTCGTGCGATTGGTGCTACAACTCTTAAAGAATACCAGAAGCATATTGAACGGGACCCTGCGCTTACCAGACGTTTTCAGCCTGTTTACGTTAACGAACCATCTCTTGATGATGCGATTGCGATTTTACGCGGTCTTCGTGAAAAGTATGAGCTCTATCACGGTGTTCGTATTACCGATGACGCCATCGTCGCCGCGGTAACGCTATCAAGCCGTTATATTACTGATCGGTTTTTGCCAGATAAGGCAGTTGATCTTATTGACGAGGCGGCTTCTGCGCTTCGGATCTCACTTGAGAATAAACCTCCTGTGCTTGAAGAGGCACATCGTAAAATTCGCCGATTTGAAATAGAAAAAGAAGCTCTTAAAAAAGATATTAATACTCAAGGAAAAAATGAGGGTGCTTCTTCTGGAAGTTCGAAAACAAAGCAACGAATGAAGCGTATTGATAAAGAAATTGCTGATCTTAAAGAAAAAACAGCTGAGCTCGAACTCAAATGGAGCAATGAGAAAAATGTGCTTACAGACATTAAGGCAATTAAAAAAGAACTTGAGTCTATTCGAGCTGAAGCTGAAACGGCTGAGGCAGGTGCTGACCTTTCTAAAGCGGCAGAGATTCGTTACAGCAGAATTCCTGAATTAGAAGGAGACTTAGAAACAAAGACAAAACGTCTTAAGCGTCTACAACGTTCCAGACGTATTTTAAAGGAAGAGGTTATGGAGTCTGATATTGCTGATGTTGTATCGCGTTGGACAGGAGTACCAGTTTCAAGAATGCTTGAAGAGGAGGCAGAGAAGCTTTCGCGTATGGATGCGGAGCTTAATACACGCATAATTGGGCAGGAAAATACAGTAAAGCTCGTGGGTGATGCGGTTAAGCGATCTCGTGCAGGTATTGCTGATCCGAACCGTCCAATTGGATCTTTTCTGTTTCTTGGTCCGACCGGTGTAGGAAAGACAGAGCTTTCAAAAGCGCTTGCAGAATTTATGTTTGATGATGAGAAGGCACTTATAAGAGTTGATATGAGTGAGTACATGGAACGGCATGCCGTATCTAAAATTGTTGGATCGCCTCCTGGATATGTTGGGCATGAAGAAGGAGGTGCTCTTACAGAAACCATAAGGCATCGTCCGTATTCGGTAATTCTTTTTGACGAGATTGAAAAAGCTCATCCGGAAGTATTTAATATTCTTCTCCAAGTGCTTGATAATGGACATTTAACCGATGCGAAAGGAAGAAAGGTGAACTTTAAGAATTCTATTATTATCCTTACATCAAATATTGGTGCTGAACACATCGACAAGATGACTCATCTTGGTTTTAGCAGCGATGAAGGAGACGATTCGAAGCAGTACGAAGTCGCAAAAGAAAAAGTACTTGGAAGTCTGAAGGATTACTTTAGGCCTGAATTCTTAAATCGGCTTGATGAGATAATTCTATTTAACATTCTTTCACAACAGGCGGTGAAAGACATTGTTCGTATTCAAGTTGAAGTAGTGAAGGAGCGGCTCAAGGAAAAAGACATTACACTTGAAATTTCTCCTGACGTACTCACGTATCTTGGTAAAGAGGGGTATAACCCACAGTATGGTGCGCGACCTCTCAAAAGACTTATTCAAAATAAGATTCTGACATCGGTTGCATCTCTTATGGTATCTCAAGGGGTTATGGAGGGCGGAACAATTACCGTTGATTTTAAAGATGGAGAGTTTACTTTTGACGTTAAGAAGAGGCAGACAAGGTCTAGAAAAAAGCCGACTGCTTCAAAAAAGAAAGAGAAAATGTTAGTCTAAAAATGAGTGCCTTGGCACTCATTTTTTAGCGTCGGTCCCGCCGAGGCGGGATACATGGCAGAGCATGCCCCGCTACGGCGGGGTGGTCAACACAACAACACAATGTGGAGTGTCTATATTTTGAGAAGTATTAAGGACAATGGTCTTTATATCGGATGTACGTCGAATTTGAGGCGACGTATTAACACTCATAATAACGGTGAGAATAAGTCCACAAAACACAGGGCGCCATTTGAGTTATGTTATATAGAAAGGTATGCTAGCAGGGTACAGGCATTTGCTCGTGAGAAAGAAATCAAGAGCTATAAAGGTGGAAATGCACTCAAAAGGTTGCTAGATAATTGAAGCGTCGGTGGCAGAGCGGTCAATTGCATTGGACTGTAAATCCAACGCCTTCGGGCTACGCAGGTTCGAATCCTGCCCGGCGCATAAAACAAAGGAGCGGGGTGCGAAAGCATTCCGCAACTTTTGTTTTACAGTTTCCGGGCAGGATTCGAAAGACGGAACGCCACACTTTCAGAAAGTGTGGCGTGAGGCCGGGTAGGAGCCACTTATGAGCGCAAGCGAATTAGTGAGCTGACACCGAATCCTGCCCGGCGCATAGCGCCAGAAAGTCGATACCAACCGGTATCGATTTTTGGTGCCTACAGCACCGAGGATTCGAACGGCACAGCCGCGCGTCCGGGGGACGAGAGAGCGGCGAGCCGTGTCCCGCGGCACTTAGCGAACGAAGTGAGCTTAGTGACCGTCAGGACGAATCCTGCCCGGCGCACCTTGTTACTCCGTATTTTTATAGCTATCATTAGCTTATGAAGTTTTTCTTTATCTTGCTCATTGTTGCCATGTTAGCTTTTTCTTTTATGTCGATTGAGGTACTTGCGCGGGATTACCCGGCAATTGATTTTACTGACACAGGGACAGGGCTTGTAACCTGTGAAGGACCAGACTGTAACTTGTGCAGTCTAGTAGGACTTGTTCAAAATGTTATTAACTTCATGGTCTATGTAGCAATCTTTGTTGCAACGCTAATGATTACATATGCCGGTATTTTGTACGTTACGGCTGGTGGAAGTGAAGATCGGTTAAAAGAAGCACATGGCATTTTCTGGAAGGTGTTAATTGGTTTTATTATAATTCTTGCGGCGTGGATGATTGTTGATTTGATATTTAAGGCATTAGTACCTATAGATGGACAGCCGTTTGGTAAGCCATGGCAGTCAATAGTGTGTGGTGCCACAGCAACTTCATTGTCGTTGCCTAGCAGGAGATCTGCTTTGCCAGTGTCGTCCTCTTTTAATAGTGACAATGTAGCTAGCGATGAAAGTGCAGCAAGTCGTTTAGAAATACACATCGAGACACCAATAGAGACTTTACGATCCATAGATCAAGGTCTTGCTGCTTCACTTCAGATTTTGGATAAAAGGATTACTGAGGGTGGTACGGGTACTGGAAAGTTTGAACGTTATCACCAAGAGATTGAGGCGACAGAATTCATGCTCGTAGAAGTTACTTCATACAATGAAGAAAGTGATAATCACCTTTTTAATGCAGGTCTCAGATTTGAAGTTGCTGTAGATGAGGTGCCTGCAACAAAACAAAAAGAACTTGTACAGAAACATTACCTAGAGTTGTGTAAATCACAATTTTCTAATGATTTTGAGGCTGTAGAAAGGAAAAGAGGTATTACTACCACCATCTCGTGTCAACATACTAATAGTGAGTTTGGATTTGAAATTCTAGACCAAGAAACAGGAGAGTATAATTTTCACCCTTCTTTTCCTACGCTTGAAGAGTGTCGTCAAAAGGAAAAGTTAGTTTCAGGTAGTGATCAGCAGCAAGTAGTGTTTACATGTGAAGGTGTTGATCTGGAGAACCAATAATGGTTTATGTTGACCTACTTCTCAGGATACTTTATAGTAGCAGGGTTGTTTTATGTCACAGACAAACTTGATAAAGTTATCGTGCCAGAAGTGCAAGAGAATTAACTACTGGACACGGAAGAATAAGAAAAAAGTAGAACGAGCTATCGAGCTTAAGAAATTTTGCAAATGGTGTAAAGTAAAAACACCTCATAAGGAATCCAAAAAGTAGCAGGGGCCTGTAGTTTAGTGGTAAAACAGCGGTCTCCAAAACCGCCGTCCCAGGTTCGAGTCCTGGTGGGCCCGCCTTCGCTTCGCAGTAGCAAAGCTTCGGCGTGGCAAAGCCCGCAAGAAGGTTTGCGAAGGCGAGATTCACAAGATTATATGTACTATGTTTACAGTTTAAAATGTAGAGATGGTTTCTATGTTGGGTGTACTAACCATCTTAATGAAAGGTTGGAGAGACATAAGAAAGGTTATATATCATCAACAGCTAATCGATTGCCACTAGAGTTAGAATTCTATTTTGCTATCAGGGACAGAAACAGAGCTTTTGAATTTGAAAAATATTTAAAATCTGGAAGCGGAAGGGCATTTGTCAACAAACATTTACTTGAGTAACTATTGAAGAAATGTTTGTACCACTTTTTCGATTTTTCTTATTTCAGTTTCCGCCAGAGGCGGATCAGCCTCCGGCTGAGGTTT
>CAJXDB010000043.1 GCA_913052285.1 uncultured bacterium
TGGGACGAAGAACGCTTAAAGAGAAAAATATTCGAAAATTGACACGCGTTGGGCGCGGGGGAGGCAGTCTCGGCCTTACCATCCCTATTGAGATTGTTCGGAGCCTAAAATGGAGAGAACGGCAGAAGGTTGTAGTGAAGAAAATCGGAAGCAAGATCATTATTTCCGACTGGAAGAAGTAAGTACACACTACTTCTGCGATTCAAAGTTGCTAAGTGACAATACGCTCTGGCTGATGTTATAACGTATGTATGTGCGGTATATTTGGATACGTCGGAACAAAAAACGCTTCTCCAATCCTTTTTAATGGTCTTAAAACGCTTGAATACCGCGGATATGATTCTGCGGGTATTTTTATTCCAGAGGCAGGAGTTTTAAAAACAGTAGGAGTGGTTGATGGGCTTTTGGAGCACATTGGCAGTAATTTTTTTGGAACATCCGGCATTTCACATACCAGGTGGGCAACCCACGGAGTGCCTTCAAAAGAGAATGCTCATCCTCATGGGGACTGCTCGAGTGAGCTTTTTATTGTTCACAACGGTATTGTTGAAAATTACCAAGAACTTAGAGACCGTCTCACAAAAAAAGGACATACAATTGTTTCCGATACGGACTCTGAAGTGCTCGCACATATTGTTGAGGAGCACTTTTTGCGAACCAAAAGTCTTGAGCGAGCCGTAACCAGCGCGCTAAAAGAAGTTCGTGGAACGTATGGTATTGCGGTTTTAAGCAAAAGTGATCCAAATACTATTGTTGTGGCACGAATGGGGAGTCCTATCGTCCTTGGTATTGGAGACGGTGAATATTTTGTTTCGTCAGATGCTTCGGCAGTGTTGGGGTATACAAAGCAGGTTATATACCTCAATGACGGCGAATGTGCGACCCTCACGCCAAAGGGGTACAGGATATTCACACTTCGACATAAGAAACGTACTAGGCGTCCCACTGACATCGACTGGGATATCGAAGAGGTTAAGAAGGGAGGTTATGAGTACTTTATGCTTAAAGAAATTATGGAGGCTCCAGATGTGCTTGCCGATAGTGCTCGCGGGCGCTTGGTTTCTGAGAAAGGTATGGCAAGACTCGGCGGATTGGAGGATGTAAAGGGTAAACTAAAACACGTGAAGCGAATAGTTATTACGGGTTGTGGATCTGCATACTATGCTGGGCTTGTTGGGCGTTCAATGCTTGAAGCATATACCGGTATTCCAGTAGAGGCAGAGCTTGCTTCAGAGCTTCGTTATCGCAGTGTGGTATTTGATAAAGGAACAGCAGTTTTAGCGATCTCGCAATCCGGCGAGACTGCAGACACACTTGCTGCAATTAGAGAAACAAAGCGTCACGGACTGTTAACACTCGGTATTGTAAACGTGGTTGATTCAACTATTGCACGAGAGACGGATGCTGGAGTCTACAATCACGCCGGACCTGAAATAGGTGTTGCATCAACAAAGGCATTTGTGTCACAACTTGAGGTGTTGGCACTTCTAACACTTTTTCTAGGACGAATGCATGGAATGTCTAAAAAGGATGGGGCAGAGCTTGCGCGCGGTATTGCACGGTTGCCTAAGAAAATGGACGAGGTTCTTAAAGAGGCCGGTCGCATTAAGCGCATTGCAAAAAAGTATTCAAAATATAATAACTTTCTTTTTTTGGGACGTACATATAACTTTCCAATTGCATTTGAGGGAGCTCTAAAGCTTAAAGAGGTATCATACATACACGCTGAAGGGTATGGTGCCGGGGAAATGAAACATGGTCCTATTGCCATGATAGATAAAAGTTTTCCCACAGTTGCAATAGTACCGAAGGATAGTGTGTATGAAAAAATGATTTCAAATATTGAAGAAGTCAAAGCTCGAGACGGAAAGGTGTTCGCTCTGGCATCTCGTGGAGATAAAAAAATAGAAAAGCTTGTGGATGACGTCGTGTATGTTCCGAAAACACATGAAGCACTTACTCCAATCTTGATGACGGTACCTCTACAGCTTTTTGCGTATTATGTCGGAGTTATGCGCGGTTATAATGTTGACAGACCGAGAAATCTTGCAAAATCAGTCACTGTTGAGTAAAACCCTTTTATTTACGGGATTAAATCATTCACAACTTATCCACAGTCTTATACCCAATTAATAATTGACACCGTGTAATGTTCCTACATACTTAATATTGTATCCGTTTATTCGTCCTCGTGATGTTTGGGCGGGTACAATGGAAGACGTCACCTCCGGGTGGCGTTTTCCATTGGGGGACATTTTATACACACACTTTTATACATACACAGAATCTTTTTTCTAATAACATTCTACCGTATCGCAACACCCACCAACATTCACGATCGTGAATGTTGGTGGGTATGTTTAATATAATTTTTTATAAGTTTTTTAATTAAAAAATAAGTTGTTTGTCAATAGTTTAAGTACACAGAAAAACAAAACAGTGGATTACTTCTTTGCGCGTGCTCTTTGTGTTCTTTACAATATATACAGAGGTCGAATTACAATTACTTTAGTACATACGTGTATACATGAAAAACAAAAGCACACTTGATTGGGCAATCTTTGTATTAGTTGTTGTTGGTGCATTAAACTGGGGCGCAATCGGAGCATTCGATACAGATGTGGTTGCTGATGTACTCGGTGCAGGATCAGTAGGAGCGGATGTTCTCTACGTCCTCATCGGTCTCGCCGGCCTCTACATGGTTTACATGGCTTCCAAGAAGCGATAAATCTTTTTTGGCAGCGCGACAGTCGCGCTGCTTATAAAGGATTTCTCAAAAAGAAGACCCAGCCTTTACAGGTTAGGGTCTTTATTTTTTTGCGTATGGAGGATAACGTGGTGTTAGACCTCTATGCCAAGTCGATTAGCCTCTGTTTCGAGTTCCTCTACTGAAGCATTGGGATCGACACCAGCTTGGATGAGCGATTGCTCAATCATTGCTTCCATCGTATCTCCACCGATTTCAGCAAGCGTAGGATCTGTATGGGCGATAATGGCTTCAACCAATTTTGCCCTGCGGTTGGTTTTATTTTTGTTCCTGTCGTTGAATACGGCATCTTCAGGATCCAGCTTCATGGCACCTATCTTTCGTTTTATTAACACTGAAAAGATACATTTACTCAATAAAAACTATCATAAATTTTTTTGCGGTCAAATTTTGCTTTTTGACTTCTGTTTTTGCGGCGTATGATGGCGATGATAGTGAGAGCGTTAGCAATACAGCGAGCAGGACTTTCATCACAACCTCCTTTCTATATTTATAGAATCATATTGCAAGATTACAGTCAATCTTCGCGTGATATAATCGCGGAGTGAATGATAAGAAATTAAAAGAGAGAAAAGATCGTGCGGCAAAACTTATAAGAGAGCTTAGGAAGTTTTTTCCAAATGTGAAAATTGCTCTCAAATATGGAAACAACTGGGAACTTTTAGTTTCGGTAATTCTCTCGGCGCAATGCACTGATAAAAGAGTAAATATTGTTACTCAAGAGTTATTTAAAAAATACAGAACACTTGATGATTATGTTAGTGCAGACATTTCAGAGTTTGAAAAAGATATTAAATCAACCGGGTTTTATAAAAACAAAGCAAAAAATATTTTGGCCGCAGCAAAGCTTGTTAATGAGAAGTTTGGTGGGAAATTACCAAAGACAATGGAAGAAATGCTTACAATTCCGGGAGCTGCGCGCAAAACCGCAAATGTTGTACTTGGAAATGCACACGGTGTAGTGGAAGGAATTGCAGTCGATACGCACGTGCGTCGTTTTGCAATCCGTTTTAATTTGTCCGATTACGCAGATCCTGTACGGATTGAAAAAGATTTAATGGAGATTGTACCGAAAAAGGATTGGTTTAACTTTACGTATCTCGTCATTGAATATGGTAGACACATGGCACCAGCGCGGCGTCACGATACCTCAAACGATACATTAGTGAAGATTTACCCACCTGCGGCCACGAAGTGGCCTACGGCGAGGTAAACCCGCCTGCGGCAAGTAGGTGGCCTAAGGCAAGGTAGTAATCTGTTACAATAATAATATGAAAAAGGTAGCGATTTTTGATGTTGATGGCACAATATTTCGTTCAAGTCTTTTGGTTGAGCTTGTTGAGAGGCTTGTTGAAGAGGAAATTTTTCCACAAAATGCGAGAGAAGAATATCAAAAAGAATATGCATTATGGCTTGATCGAAAAGGGGACTATGACGACTACATTGACACGGTCGTAAAGTCATTTATGACATACATAAAGGGAGTGCACTATGGAGAATTTATGAATGTCTCAGAGGCGGTTGTTTTTGAACATCAAAATCGTGTGTACCGTTATAGTCGGGACCTCATAAAGGATTTAAAAAAGAAAAAATATTACCTCTTGGCAATATCGCAATCTCCGAAAACC
>CAJXDB010000044.1 GCA_913052285.1 uncultured bacterium
CTCTGACTATTTTAGATTTACTTAATAAGACCTCTTCACGCATTGTTATAATACCCTCCTTCCCAGTAAAAAATCTCATCGTCGGTCTCTCTCCCGCCCCCTCAAACAACTGAGTTAGATCTGGTAATACTTCTTGAAGTTCTTCTTTTCTTTTATCAAGATTCTTACGTTCTGTGTCAAACAGACGTTCAATATTTTTTGGAGACTCCGGAGCAAAGTATGTCTTCCTACCAGATTCAAAAGAACTCATGAGTCCTTTGTTCATAAGTGATTCTATGTAGGCATACGCTGTTGACCTCTTAACTTTCGAATGCTTTGCAAGTTGATCCGCTGTCGCCTGCCCCATCTCAAGAGCTGCAAAATAAATACCCGCCTCCTTGTCAGAAAGGCCAAGGTTCTGTAATTCTGTTAACACATTTAGCATAAATTCATTATATAACACTCGATATAAACAGTCTCAGTAAAAAAGTGAACGGGCCAGGGTTAGCGGTCCGTACTTTTGGTCACCTTCTCTTTCGCCCTTCATGCTTACTCCCTTAGAAAATCGATAATACTGCCGAAAGAATTATGGCCAAGATGCATATTATCCACGAAACTGACCAGTGGTTAAAAACTCTCTTTATCATGACAACCTCCTATTAGAGCCTATCCCTACCCAACAATCAGTCAAACTTGCCTCTTTCAGAATATGTGTTATTATATCCCCATGAAAAATCAATCAATAACAAACATGCTCATTCCGACCGTAATTGAAAAATCTCAATTCGGCGAAAGAGCGTATGACATCTATTCACGACTATTAAAAGAGCGAATAATCTTTCTTGGGGGCCCTATCGAGGACCACACAGCAAATAACGTAATTGCCCAACTTCTCTTCCTCGAATCAGAGGATCCAAAAAAGGACATCTCAATATATATCAACTCCCCCGGAGGTTCAGTCACCGCAACGCTTGCCATGCTTGATACGATGAACTATGTAAAACCTGATATTTCAACTGTCTGCGTTGGTATTGCTGCATCTGGCGCTGCAATACTCCTTGCATCTGGAAAGAAAGGCAAACGATTCACACTTCCAAATGCAGAAGTCATGATTCACCAGCCATGGGGAGGTGTACAGGGACAAGCAACCGATATTGAGATCACTGCAAAGCACATTCTTTCAACTCGCGACCGTCTCAACAAGATTCTTGCAAAAAGTACGGGACAGCCACTTGATAAAGTTGAGAAAGATGTCGATCGAGACTTCTTTATGAGTGCCGAGGATGCCAAGAAGTACGGCATCATCGACCAAATCTATAAGACAAAAAGTTAAAAAGTACACCTTACCTCGTAGAGCGAGAATGATTCCACGCTAGACAAGACGGTTTCGGTGTGCTAAAGTGAATTTACACTGATTATTTACTGATAACTTGGAGATTTCACTTTTTGTCTTTTCAGTACAGATACGAATGACTGAATATATTAACAATTTCGACCTCTGACTACTTACAACACCCGTAACTGTATACACATAGCAAACACCACGCAGTAAAAAAGCGTGTGCGTGTGAGCAACATAAAGACTTAAAGGCGAGACCTCTCGCTTATATGTCGTTAAAATTAATACTGGTCCTATTAGTCATTGCAGGCCTTGTAGGTATTGCATTTGGATACTTTCTGCGCTGGATTATTTCGCTTGGAAAGCGTGGTTCAATGGAGCTTGAAATTAAGCAGATGATGCTTGAAGCCAAGGAAGAAGCCAAGCAAATTACTGAAGACGCAGAGAAAAAAGCCCTAAAAAACGTACAAGGGTTTAGCGATGAGCTAAAAGGAAAAGAGGGCGAACTGACACAGACTCAAAAACGCCTGGTAAAAAAGGAGGAACTTCTTGATAAACGCCAGCTTGATATAGATACAGAAGCTGAGAACCTCAAAACCAAGGTAGCTGAGATTCGTGAGATAAAAGAAAACGTTGAAAAACTCGGAGAAGAACACCGGACCGAGCTTGAACGTGTGTCTGGACTTTCAACAGAAGATGCGAAGAAAGAACTTTTGACTGCAGTTGAAAAGCAAAGTGACGAGGACCTTGTCGTACAGATGCAAAAACTTGAAACAGTCGGAAAAGAGAAGCTTGAAAACAAAGCGAGAGAGATTCTGACATCGGCAATTCACCGCCTCGGCAATTCAGTTGCCTCTGACACCATGGCAACCACTATTGCCCTACCGGGAGACGAGATTAAAGGAAAGATCATAGGAAAAGAAGGTAGGAATATTAAAGCATTCGAGCGTATAACAGGCGTTGAAGTAATTATTGATGACACACCGGGATCAATCGTTCTTTCATCGTTTGATCCAGTACGTCGACAAGTTGCCCGCGTTGCACTTGAAAACCTTATCATCGACGGACGAATTCAACCTGCAAAAATTGAGGAGACAGTTGAAAAAGCAAAAGAAGAAATTAACCGCATTATGAAAGAAAAAGGAGAGCAGGCAGCATACGAATGTGGAGTATTCAATCTTGATCCACGTATTGTTGCAATTCTGGGACGACTCCACTTCCGTACAAGTTATGGACAAAATGTTCTTCAACACTCAATTGAAATGTCACATATTTCAGGTGTTTTGGCAGAAGAACTCGGAGTAGATGTTGCGGCCGCAAAAGCGGGAGCACTCCTTCACGACATCGGAAAAGCGGTGGATCATGAAGTACAAGGTACACATGTTGAAATTGGACGTAGAATCCTCCAAAAATTTGGAGCAGACGAGTCTATCATACAAGCAATGCAGTCACACCATGAGGAATACCCTTATGAAACTGTTGAATCCATTATTGTACAGGTTGCAGACGCAATATCAGGAGGCCGTCCTGGTGCACGCCGCGACACTGTTGAGAATTATCTTAAACGTCTTGGCGATCTTGAAGCAATTGCAAATACATTTGACGGAGTTGATAAAAGCTATGCCATTCAGGCAGGGCGCGAGGTACGTGTATTCGTGCGTCCAGAGGATATTTCAGATATTGAGGCAAAGAAATTGGCTAGAGACATTGCACTTCGTATCGAACAAGAGCTTCGTTACCCTGGAGAGATCAAAGTAAACGTTATAAGAGAGTCTAGATCTACTGAATACGCTCGATAATTGAACATTACCAGAATAAAATAGCTCAATAAACAAAAAACCTTACGATGAATCGTAAGGTTTTTTGTTTAGGATAGTCTTAGCTCTTGTTTGGACCTCTATTGATTTGACACAAATGGTTAAACTATTGTGAAATATGCAATTATTGATATCCTAACAGACCATATTGCACAAAAAATGGCGTACTATATAATGTTTTGGAGATTTCGAATTTGGTATAACCCTACCAAATGCATATATGCGGTCGAATTACTCGTAACAAGTAACAATTAATACAATGAACAAAGCAGGTATTATCGATAAAGTCCACGAAACACTTGGCGGAACCAAGGCTGATGCAGAACGAGCAGTTGATGCTGTAATCGGATGCATCACTAACGGACTTAAAGGAGGAGATGAGGTATCAATTGCAGGACTTGGTATTTTCTCAGCAAAAATGCGACCAGCTCGACAAGGTCGTAACCCACGAACCGGCGAGACAATCCAGATTCCTGCTGTCCGAGTACCAAAATTCAGAGCAGCAAAAGCTTTGAAGGACGCTGTTAAGGGGTAATCAAAATTTTAGAGATACAAAACACAAAACCGCTCGTAACGAGCGGTTTTGTTATGTTTAGTTGTCTACCTTACACAGTTTTTTGAGAATTAATACATCAGAGACCCATCTATTTCCATCCCAGAATTCAAGATCTTTAAAATTTGTTTTGTATAGACCTTTATCTCCATATGCAGTACCAATATAAAAGTACTTTTTATTCTCCTTTTGAGCATGAAGTGCCATATCAAGCAAGAGCCACATACCAAGAGACGTATTTACAAGCTTAAGGTCATAAAAGGAAAACCAGAAATGGCTCATATCTTTATCTAATACTTCAAATACATAACCAAGGACCGTATCGTCTTCAGTATACGTAACAACTTGTAGTTTCTCGCTAAAATTTAGGATGTATTTTAGACGATCACGATTCATAATCCCCTTTCCATGTCTCTTTTCAAAATACTGAAGGCAAAAATTCAAAAACTTTTTGTCATTAGTATCAAAATCAAGCACATTTGTAACAATTCTTTCTAGGGACACTGTAGGCTTCCTTAAAATTCGCCTATTTTCACTACTTGGAGTAAATTTTGTTAAGTCTATTCGAACACTCCGCGCCATATAGAAAGTTTTCTCAAGAGATTTACCAGAGTATGGTAAAAATCCCTTTCTATATATATTA
>CAJXDB010000045.1 GCA_913052285.1 uncultured bacterium
TCCACACCACGCTTGCGCAAATATTTTAAAAATGCCCGAAGTGCAATTAGGTAGTAATTTTGAGTTTTACGTTTTAATGTTTCACTTCCTGTACCTTTTTGACGATTGAGCCATAATCGATATTCTCTGACACATTCGTCTGTAATGCTGTCAGGATCTGCTCTTTTGGCAAATTTAAGAAAGCACGTTAGGTATCTGTCGTAATTTGAGACAGTATTTAAACTGCGACCTTTTTCTATTTCAAGGTGTTCAAGGAATTCTCGTTTCAACTGTTCGATATTGTGCGACACTGAATATAGTATAGCATTCAAGGCTTATTGAGCGGATAGAGCAAGCGAACCTTGCAAAACCCAAGTATTTGTGCTATATTTTTCTTATGCTTACGAAGCGAAAAAAGACAATTGCGATGAAAGGAACGCGGCGTCACGATAATGATACCGGTTCTCCAGAGGTGCAGGTTTCTATTCTTACCAAACGTATCAATGAGCTCACCACGCATTTGAAAAAGCATCAGAAAGATAAGCACTCACGACGAGGGCTTCTTCAGATGGTTGCAGACAGACGTATCCATTTGAAATACCTTGAGAAGAAGAACAAACGTTCATATAACGCACTTCTCAAGAAACTGAACCTTAAAAAGTAGCTTTGTTACTTAACTAGTTAAGTAACACATACACGACAACTCGCATTCGTTTCTTGCTTGTAAGCTGTTTTAATAGTAGTAATAACTTTTTTATGCCAATAGTTAAGCATAAAGCACAGCGTGTCGGCATTTTTATTGACGCGCAAAATCTTTACCATAGCGCTAAAAATCTATACAAAGCCAAAGTAAATTTCGGTAACGTTGTAAAAGAAGCTCTCGCTGGACGCGTATTAGTGCGCTCAGTTGCCTACGTTATAACCACAGAAAGTGGTGAAGAGCGTGGTTTCTTTGAAGCTCTCGCGAAGCTCGGTATCGAAACAAAGACAAAAGATTTGCAGATATTTTACGGCGGTGCAAAAAAAGCTGACTGGGATGTCGGCATGGCAATCGATGCTGTGAAACTTGCACCCAAACTAGACACCGTAATACTTGCAACCGGTGACGGAGATTTTGTTCCACTTGTTGAATATCTCAAAATGCATGCTGGAACACAGGTAGAAGTCATCTCATTTGGTAAATCATCTTCAGGAAAACTTCGAGAAGCATCTGACGACTTTATTGACATGTGCAATGATCCGAAAAAGTTCCTAATCAGTTACAGAGGACGGTAGTAAAAACCAAAACTGAAAGAAACGCCCGCTCTTGCGGGCGTTTCTTTATTTGGTAGACTGAAAGACACATTATACGTAACGTGGCCCATGGATAGGTAGATTTGAAGTACTTCAAATCTAAAATCTGCGGGTCACCACATTTATGGAAAATAAAACATTTTCGACCGAGATTGGTGGAAAGACGCTAAAAGCAGAATTCACTGATCTTGCAGACCAAGCAAATGGCTCGGTCATTATTCGATACGGAAATACGGTAATTCTTGCAACTGCCGCAATGTCAGACGGAGAACGAGATGGTATTGATTACTTTCCTCTTACTGTTGACTATGAAGAAAAATTTTACGCAGCGGGACAAATCCTTGGAAGTCGTTTTATGCGAAGAGAGGGACGTCCTTCAGATGAAGCAGTCCTTTCAGGACGCGTAGTTGACCGCACCATCCGCCCCCTCTTCAACCAACAGACAAGGCGAGAAGTACAAGTCATTATTACAATCCTTTCAATTGACGAGGACGACCCAGACGTACTTGCAGTACTAGGAGCGTCACTCGCACTTGGAACATCAAGTATCCCGTGGAATGGACCGGTAAGTGCTGTAAGAATAGGGAAACATAACGGAGACAGTGACTTTATTATCAATCCAACGTATACAGACCGCGAAAGCGGGGAGCTTTCTCTTGATCTTATGGTCTGCGGAAGAAATGGAACAATAAATATGATCGAAGTCGGATCAGATGAGGTATCTGAAGAAATGCTAGGAGATGCATTTAAACAGGCACTAACTGATCTAAAAAAACTTGAGGAATTTCAAAAAGATATAATAAGCCAGATAGGAAAAGAAAAAGAAGTTCTAAATGAAGAAATTACTCCAGACGAGCTTGTCGAATTATTTAAGAAAAACATTGCTGAAAAACTACCCAGTGCAGTATTTTCAGGATCTGCAGGTAAAAAAACTATCGGAGCTCTAAAGAAAGAGTGGATTGATTCTGTTCAAGAAGAACTTCCCGACATATCGCGCGGAGCTGCCGATAGATATTACGAATCACGTGTAAACGACACACTTCACGAAGGAGCTCTTAAGGAAAACAAACGTGCAGATGGCCGAAAACTAAATGAGATCAGATCTCTCTTTGCGCAAGCAGGAGGAATGTCTCCTGTACTACACGGTTCGGGTACGTTTTACCGAGGAGGAACGCATGTATTTTCTGCACTTACGTTAGGAGGACCAAACGACTCTCTTATTATAGACACTATAGAAGAACAGGAGGTGAAAAAACACTTTATGCACCATTATAACTTCCCACCATTTTCCGTTGGCGAGACAGGACGTGTAGGAGGATTCAACAGACGAATGATTGGACATGGTGCACTTGCAGAAAAAGCTCTGAAACCTGTTATCCCAACAAAAGAAGTATTCCCATATACGATACGAGTGGTGTCAGAGTCTATGGCCTCAAACGGATCAACTTCAATGGCATCAGTGTGTGCAAGTACTGTAGCACTCATGGACGGTGGAGTACCTATTAAAAATCCTGTGGCCGGTATAGCAATGGGGCTTATGCTAAATGAAGAAAAAGCCGCGTCCGGAAACGTAGAAGGCGAGTACAAGATACTTACCGACATACAGGGACCAGAAGACCACCACGGTGATATGGACTTTAAGGTTGCAGGAACACGAGATGGTGTGACCGCAGTTCAAATGGACGTAAAAATATCTGGTGTACCGCTTCCGATACTTATAGAAGCCTTTGAAGAAGCAAAGAGGGCACGTATTACAATTCTTGACCGAATTGAAGAAGAAATTAAAACTCCAAGAGAGTCAATTTCACCTCACGCACCAAAAATTGTTACCACAACGATTAAACCAGACCAAATTGGCATGGTTATCGGCCCCGGAGGCAAAGTTGTAAACAAGATACGAGAAGATACAGGTACTGAAATTGAAATTGATGACGACGGAACTATCTTTATAACCGGAAAAGGAGACGGTCCTGACCGCGCAAAAGAAACAATTTCGGAAATGACGCGTGAATACGTTTCCGGAGATAAATTTGAAGGGGAGGTAACACGTATTATGAACTTCGGTGCATTTGTTAAAATAGGCCATAATACAGAAGGACTTGTTCATGTGTCGGAAATAGCACCTTTTCGAGTAGAAAGTGTAGAAGAAGTTCTAAAAACAGGAGAGGCTGTTCCTGTTGTAGTTAAGGAAATAGACGATCAAGGACGAATTAACCTATCAATTAAAGCAGTAGATCCTGACTTTCTCACAAAAAAAGGAATTAAGCCTAAAACAAATAACGACAAAACAAATTCTTAAATAGAATTCACACACGTATGGAGGAGAATACACGAAATACCAAAAAAGATGATTCGAAGGAAGCAGTAAAGAAAAATTGGATTATTCGACCTCTTCGAACATACAAAAGTGACGTAGCGCGAGCTGTAAAGAAAGGTCAGGAATCATTTGTAAGCATTGCAGCGGCAGAAAGTAAACGAAAAGAAAGAAAACCTCACAAAGGTCATGTCCCAGAGAAACCACGTACTAGACTTTTTCTGTACGCTCTTGCAGTTCTTTTGGTGGTACTCGGAGTAGTCTCTGTTTTATTTGTATACTTCACCAAAGAGGATAAGACTCCTCAAGGAATCGGAACAGTTCCATCTCTTATATTTGCCGATCTGCAGACTGGAATTGATGTAACAGACATAAGTGGAAGAGCTCTTACAGAAAACCTTGAAAGAGAAGTAAAGAATTCTGCACTTCCGCTTGGAAATGTTGAGCACTTATACCTAACAAAAAAACATGAAGCAGGGATTGAGTTAGTACAAACACAAGAACTGTTTAACCTCTTGAACACAAACATTCCATCACCACTCTTGCGCTCACTTGAACCAGAATTTATGATCGGTACTCATGTATTCGACGGTAATCAGCCATTTGTAATACTTAAAACTAGATTTTACGAGAATGCTTTTGCAGGCATGCTT
>CAJXDB010000046.1 GCA_913052285.1 uncultured bacterium
CTTTTTATCAAAATCAGATTGACATCTTGCAAAGAGGCTAAAAAAATGGCATATTAGAGCCACAAAAATGAAGACAGATATTCATCCAACATATAATAAAAAAGCTAAAGTAACCTGTGCGTGCGGGAACTCTTTCGACGTGGGATCTACTGCCAATGAGTTGTCAGTTGAGATTTGTAGTAAGTGTCATCCATTTTATACAGGTCAGGAAAAAGTTATTGACACTGCAGGACGAATTGATAAGTTTAAAGCACACAGGGCTGCCGGAGAAAAAGCAAAAGGAAGAGGCAAGGCGAAGAAATAACTGAAAAATAAGAATGAACCCGTGGGCGGCTAAAATGCCGCCCACGGGTTCAATGTATAAACATGACTGATATAGAAGTCTACAAAAATAATCCTAGAACTCAATATTTAGTTGAACAATTTGAACGTCTCGATAAAGAGGAGGCCGAGGTTCTTGCTATGGCCAAAAAAGATCCGGCAATGCATGACCTGTCTCGTGACGAAGTAGAGAAAATTAAAATTCAAAAAAAATCTCTTATTACCCAAATGGAAGAGATCGTAAAATCTCAAGATGGTCAGTCAGAAGGTGAAAATGAATTTCCAAATGAGATAGTTCTTGAGGTTCGTGCTGGGGCAGGTGGGGAGGAGGCGGCACTTTTTGCACAAGAGTTATCACTTATGTACAGACGTTTCGCTGAAAAGAACGAATGGCAGGTCCGTGTACTCGACGAGTCAGACAGCCACCTTGGAGGGTACAAGGAGGCATCTTTTGAAATTCGTGGAAAGGATGTTTACAAAAAGCTTCGTTTTGAAACTGGAGTGCATAGGGTGCAAAGAGTTCCTGCGACAGAAAAATCGGGAAGAATACACACCTCGACTGCTTCTGTAGCCATTCTCCCAATACGGACAAAAACCACTATCACAATTGATCCAGCTGACCTTGACGTTGAGTTTTCACGCTCTGGTGGAGCTGGTGGGCAAAATGTGAACAAGGTTGAGACTGCTGTACGGCTTGTACATAGACCAACCGGAATTGATGTCCGTTCTTCAGCTGAAAGGAGTCAACAAAAAAATCGCGAAAAGGCAATGTCTATATTGACTGCCAAACTTCAGCTTTTCCATGATGAGGAATCTGCAAAAAAACTTGCAACTGAGCGAAAAGAGCAGATTGGAACAGGAGACCGTTCAGAGAAAATCAGAACATATAACATACTTCAAGATCGTGTAACCGACCATAGAATTAAAAAATCTTGGCATAATCTTGAGGGGATTTTAGGTGGAAATATTGACGATATTATTAGTACTCTTGAGGAGGAATCAGAGAGATAAACTGATTGCGGAAAAGTATAGTATTTGCTAGACTCTCCTCACGGAAGTTAAATATGACAGCAGTTAAAGACAAAAACAAACAAATTGAACGCATGTTCCACGCCGGAGCTCATTTTGGGTACTCAAAATCGAGGCGTCACCCGTCAGTGAGCGAGTTTATCTTTGGTACAAAAAATCGAGTAGAAATTCTTGATCTTGAAAAAACGAATGAACTTCTTCAGGAGGCAAAAGCCTTTGTAGAAAAACTCGGGCAAGAAAAGAAAACTCTTCTGTTTGTCGGAAGTAAAAATGAAGGGCGGGACGTTATTAAAAATACAGCTATATCGCTTGATATGCCGTACGTTTCTGGCCGCTGGATTGGTGGCACTATCACTAACTTTCCTCAAATTAAGAAGAGAATTGAACGACTTGAGGAACTTTCTGAACAGCGTGAAAAGGGAGAGCTTTCGAAGTACACAAAGAAAGAGCGCCTGCTTATTGATCGTGAGATTGAAAAACTTGAAACAAACTTTCTTGGACTCTTACCAATTAAAGAAAAACTACCCGACGCTCTTTTTGTTGTGGATGTTAAGCATGAGAACATTGCAGTAACGGAGGCGAGAAAGGCTGGAATACCGGTTGTAAGTGTTTCAAATTCGGACTGTGACATGACTGGTGTCAATTATCCTATTGTTGCAAATGATGCAACTCTTGGAAGTATTAAATTTTTCACCGATGAAATAGCAGAGGCATACAGAGAAGGTCTTAAGAAAGAAGAAGTTACAAAATCATGAGTATATCTGCAGAGCAGATAAAAAAACTAAGGGAGGAGACTGGAATTTCTGTAATGCAGTGCAAGGAAGCATTGACTGAAGCCCAAGGTGACTCCGAAAAAGCTATTGAACTTTTACGCAAACGCGGAAGTTCTATTGCCGCAAAAAAAGCTGATCGCGAACTAGGTTCAGGCACTGTGGCTTCATACGTGCATAACACTAAAGACATTGGTGTTCTGATCACGCTGTTATGTGAGACTGACTTTGTTGCAAAAAATGAAGAATTTGTTGTTCTGGCGCGCGACATTGCAATGCACATAGCGGCATCAAATCCAGTTGTAGTTTCAAGCGAGGACGATCCGGATGTGGCAAGTGAGGCGGTTCTTCTTGATCAGCCTTTCATTAAAGATCAGGATAAAACAGTTAGAGATTTAATTGAAGCGGCTACACAAAAGTTTGGAGAGAAAATAGCTGTATCACAATTTGTTCGATTTTCAGTTCGAGGCTAATATGTGGGCAATTATATTATTTGCAGTCTCTCTTGTAGGACTTCTCATTTTTTTCTTTTTCAAGTATCGTGAGATTGAACATGGAAGCGAAGCTCTTTCACGAGTTCGTTCTCATGCTGACACGTTAGTGTCAGAGGGGGAGGTGTTTGTAAAACACAAGGCGCCAGTGATCGGTGCTAGAGTGTCACAGCGGGCATTTGATCATGCGCGACCACATATAAAAAATGCAGGAAATACACTTATTCAGTTACTTGGAAAGAGGTTGCTAAATATCATTGCCATGGTAAAAGGTAAGGGTATTGTGCAGAGAGATAAGCAGGCTTCACCATTTCTTCAGGATGTTGCACGCGACAAGAAAGAGCGAAGTGAGAATAACAATTCAGATTTGCCAGCGTAGCTCAGTTGGTTAGAGCAACGGTTTTGTAAACCGTAGGTCGTCGGTTCGAATCCGACCGCTGGCTCATGGTATAATGGCCCGCATGGAGCATGAAGGTCATCTACATCCGATTTCGCGCATAGTACGCGACGTGAATTCCATCTTTGGAGAGATGGGATTTTCTCTTGTTTTAGGACCAGAGATTGAAACCGAGCATTATAATTTTGATGCATTAAATATTCCTGCCGATCATCCTGCTCGTGATATGTGGGATACTTTGTGGCTCAAACCTCTTTCTGATAAGAATCTTCTTCGAACACATACATCTCCAATGCAGGTGCGATACATGGAAAAAAACAAACCACCATTCCGGATTATTGTTCCAGGAAAAGTATTTCGCCATGAAGCAACAGATGCCACACATGAGGCACAGTTTTATCAACTCGAAGGTCTTATGATCGACAAAGATATTTCACTTGGACATTTAAAGGGGGTGCTCGAACAATTTTTCGAGAAATTTTTAGGCAGTGATTCTCAGGTACGTTTTCGTCCAAGCTACTTTCCATTTGTTGAGCCTGGTGTCGAAGTCGATGTGTTACATACGACAAAGCAGGGAACAAAATGGCTCGAGCTTATGGGGGCAGGTATGGTGCATCCAAATGTTCTGAAAGAGGTAGGGATTGATCCGTCCGAGTGGAGCGGTTTCGCATTTGGTGGAGGGGTCGAGAGACTTGCGATGGTTAAATATGGTATTGATGATGTGCGTCTTTTCCACACTGGAGATCTAAGGTTTGTAAATCAATTTTAATATGCTCTTCAGCTATAAATGGCTTCAAGAATATATACAAGATCTGCCGTCACCAGATAAACTCTCTGAACTCCTTACGTTTGGAGCATTTGAAATTGAGAGCGTAGAAGACAAAAAGGATGACCATGTCATAGATATTGACGTGCTTCCAAACCGTGCCCACGACTGCTTTTCTCACCGAGGCATTGCTCGCGAGATAGCAGCACTTTGTGGTGGAAAGGTTAGTATGGACCCGCTTCAAAAAGAGAATACACTGCCTCCAGAGTCGAATATGCTTGAAGTCTCCATAGAAGATTCAAGAAAGTGTCTCAGGTACAGTGCAGTTGTACTTCGAGGGGTCAGTGT
>CAJXDB010000047.1 GCA_913052285.1 uncultured bacterium
TTCCACACTGAATCCATTTTTGTCGAAG
Organism: uncultured bacterium; assembly: GCA_913052285.1. GTDB lineage: Bacteria > Patescibacteriota > Minisyncoccia > Phycocordibacterales > CAJXDB01 > CAJXDB01. The sequence goes on from CAJXDB010000047.1 coordinate 29, forward strand.
ATCGCACCATCCCATTCCAAAATAGCAATTATCTTTGCCCCATCCTCTTCTTCCAGAATTTTTGCAGTGTGATATACCAAATGGCAGTTTAAACCAATGGAAGGGATTGGTGTTATGGCACACTGTCTTTTTCAACGGAAGAAAGCGGATACCGGCAAGAACTGTCTTTGGTTTTCGAAGAAAACGTTCTGTACGATGCCCGTCTTGTTGGAGGTAATATCCATATCCACTCAACAGGGTGCTGCACTGAGAATCAAGAGTGCCCCACTGCCCCAAAATAAAAATGGAAAACCTCCTCGTGCAGAAAGTGCAATGGTAGCGCCTAAACATGGAGCGACGTCACTCACCGAAGTGCACGAACCAATGTTCAGACAGAATAAGAGGTAGGGAAGGATCCCGGTGTACATAACAATCAGTGCACCGGGTTTTATTTTTTATGTATAGTGTCGGAAAAGATATATTGTGCGACACTGTCTTTTTCTCTAAAATCCCTTATCCCCTAGCAGTATAAAGAAACAGACCGAGTAATTTTCAATTTGAAGTTTACTCGGTCTAACAGGTCTGCCCTACTCTCATGTCTCACGCCGACGAAAATATTAAACATCTTGGTTTGGCGGGACATAATAATGAGCGACGTAATAATAGTATGGTTTTTGTCCTGGCAGTTCTCGTATATGGAACTTGACAATTGAAACAGTCACTGAATATGGACCACTGAAATCCGAAAAATCCACATCCGTAATCTGCTCCACAATCTCATCCAGGATTAGGTTGGCATAATTGCCAAATCCACACGGCGGCTGTCCATGCCTATTCCTTTTGAGCCCATAGTAAGCCAGACGTTTTTCATAAACTTCTCCGCCCTTATTCTTGAGAACAGAAAAGAGATCAGCAAGCTGTTCTGCTTTATCGCATACAAGCATGCCTCTCATACTAACAACCTTTCCAAAAGGAAGATTGTACGCCTCAAATGGATCCATTTGAGGCGTTTGTGTATTATTTCTTCGCTATGTGATTCTCCTTTCCCCAACAGGCCGATGAGGCAAGCCATGGAGTAGTTCCCTCTTTTCGAAATAAATATCGAGCGTAGATTAGATTCCCGTGAAGTTTATGGAGGTCAATTCCAAGTGCCTTGGCAGTTTTGCCATGGTAGTACTCGTTGATCTGCATAACTCCTACATCAGAACGAACCTTTTCACCTCTCAATATTTCCCCGCGACTGTTTAAGTGTCTGAATTCGGACTCACATTCGGCAATACGAGCCATAACCGGTACGTCAGCGAAGTAAGCTCTTACCTGCCATTCGACAGTTTTGGGCTTTTCAACCACCGGTTCAATATGCTCTATTTGGCCTGAAATTGCCGTAAATGAAGACGCAAATACGAGCGTGATAAGTAGTGCTATAATAAGCCAATTTTTTAATGACAAACAAAAAATCCGGCTCTACCGGATTGCCATCATGATAGCACCATGTTCTAAATTTGTCAATATCAAGATTTTTCCCATGGAATTGAATGTTCTTTAAATTCGTCCAGGAGCCCTTTACCGTATAGGAGCCTTGAGATCGATTCAGCATGGGAAAGTGCCCCTGTAAGAGCATTATGAGGCTCTGGCTCATTTGGAATACCGACATAATTTAGAACCGCATCAAGATTAAGTGCCGAATGATTGTGTTCGACTGGCGGCGTCATTCCCCTTCCAATCATGTGCATGTACGCAAGCGAGTGCACATCTATAGTACGATATGCAAATTCCCAATTTAGATGTGCTCGCTCTGCGGCTGTTTTCAGAAAATCTCTATCAAAGGAAACATTCTGTCCGGAAAGCGTTTGTTCCTTCACACCCTCCGCCCATTTTATAAATGCTTCCACCGCCTCCCCTTCTGATTTCTTTTTTGGATCAATAATTTCTTCTTTAGTAAAACCATTGACTTCGAGTGCCTCATCCATTATGTGTGCCCCATCCCAAATACGACATTCCACATAAAATCGGTTTTCTGGATTATCAAAATCAAGCGCCCCAATACTTACGATTGAGTGTTTGTGATATTCAGTTCCTGATGCTTCAACGTCTACTACTATCATGTTATTTAAGTCCCTTACAATTCCCTGCCGGCTCATACCCGGCTGCGCGGGCCTCTTCAATTGAATTAAACCAAACCTTATTCGACTCATTCATGCGCTGAGCTCCTGAACACCACGGAAAATGGTACTTAGTTCCATTTCGTGACGCTACGACTGCGCCACTGGTTACTCCCACTTCCCCACCATCTCCAATAGTGGCAGAGGCTCCCTTCTCGTAATTTTCGGGATAGACGATCTCAACCGGAATCCTGTTTTCTTCAACAAGTGATAGACGTCCGAGTCCGAAAGAAGTAATTCCTACCAGAATAACAATAAGTGCGATATAGAGGTCTCCTTTTCCAGTATCTTTGATAAAACCAAGCAAACTCTTGCCTTTTCCGAGAATATCTCGTATACTCATTGCACTCACAAGTATATTATAGAAAACAAAAGAGCGACAGTGAATGGCACCAGAGCACATAATGCGTTACATGCTCGGTGCTCATATTTGTAACTATTCGCTTCGCTCATAGACAAATATGGCACATAGAAAAGCAGGAGGTTCAGCAAAGAACCTACGCGACTCAAAACCAAAATATTTAGGCACAAAACTCTACGCTGGAGAAAAAGCACACGTAGGGTCTGTTATCATACGCCAACGAGGTACTAAGATTGAGGCCGGAAAAAATGTCGGTATCGGAACCGATCACACTCTTTTTGCACTTAAAGACGGCACCGTATCTTTTCGCAACAAACGAAAGGTACGTTTCGATAATAAAAAAGTCTCCAAAAAAATAGTGGACGTTTTATAGGATTACTGTTTTCTTCTCCTCTTCTATTTACACAAATCTCAATTCCCCCACCTCCCTTTTAATATTTACCCAATCTAGAGCTCTGAACGCGTCCAGTTAAAAGGTCGATAGAAGTCTAACCATTGTTCTGTGCTACAGTAGAATCATGACCATTACGAGCAGAACAATAACAGGGGCTCTGGCAACACTCTTTGGACTAATCCTAATTGCTTTAGGAATCCTAAAAGATCCTGGGGTATTGGTTTTTGGAATCCCTATTGTCATTATTGGAATCGTCATTTTTTTCAATAAGAAGGAGGATGTAATCGAAGAAATTAAAAGTCGTAAGGAATGAATATATGTTAGATATAATTGTTACAACTGGAAGCGAGGTTCCTGGGAAGACAACTACCGAGATTCTCGGAGTCGTTAAGGGCAGTACTGTAAGAGCACGGAACATTGGAAGAGATATCGGAGCAGGGCTAAAAAGTATAGTGGGAGGAGAAGTAAAGACCTATACAGCCATGACAATGAACGCAAGAGACGAAGCATATAACAGAATGGTAAATGAGGCTGTAGATCTTGAAGCTGACGCGGTTATTAATGTTAGATTTACAACTTCAATGGTTATGAAGGGAGCCTCTGAGATGCTCGCATATGGAACTGCGGTCAAGACTAGCAAGTAAGTGTTTACAGAGACTCTTTAAACAACCCCAATTCCCCACTCACAGAGTCTCGAATGTTGTCCAGTCCGCGGAGTTGACAAGTAATTGTATATACGCATAATGCTGTCAGACTAAGGAGGTCTGTATGGTCTATTATTCCCATACGTGCGGTGAAATCGAAAGATACATTGCGCGAGTTTTTCCAAATACAAGACCGTGTGAACATGGACGTGACCGAAGTGCAGAGCGAGTGCTCTGGATGATCCAGGAAATCAATGCAATGCCAGAGACTATAAAAGGCTCTCTTAAAGCCGCGCGATGGATCGGATACGTTCTTCATATGTGCGAAGAGCTCGGCTTCTGGCATAACGGACATTCTCGCGATCTCATAAGAAAAGACGTAGAATCTGGAAACGATCGTCCTGCTGCCTAACCCTGACGCAACAGGGTTGGGCAGTTTTTTCTTATTATATGCACATACAAGCTGACAAAACTTAAAAGACCTGTATAGTTGTCTTAGC
>CAJXDB010000048.1 GCA_913052285.1 uncultured bacterium
TATATTGTTATATCACTATATAGAGCACAACAAAAATCTCTATTATGTACTTTAAACAGTAACTGTTAATATGGCTCTATGAAATATGGAAATGATGAAATCCTGTGGAATCCAAGTTCTGATTTTGTGAAGAAAGCTGATATTTCTCATTTTATGGAGAAATACCATATTCGAGTTCTCGAACAATGTTCAAAGGCGGGAAAAAATATATTAATCAGCACTCCTAAAGATATCGGGCATCAGGATGGAGGATTTGGAAATAAATACGAAACACATAAATTCCAGTGGGAGCGTAAACATTTTGACCACTTTCCTCAAAAAACGTTCATACCGGACCAAGGACTCCTAATATGCTATATAGGAGAAAAAGCAGATCTCATTGAGAGGAAAACCAAAAGTAGGAACCGGAAAGAATTTCAATGGAGAATTAGAGAAATATTCCCATTTCTAGTGTATCCATATCGTATTTTACGGTCTATAAGAAAATAGGGTAAGTAAAAACTATCTAATATACATTGCCCTATTTCTTTTATGCCCTGCAAATGTTTCGCTGTAGTGCATTTTTCCCTGTCGATCTGACAAATAGTAAAGATAGTCCGTTTCAATTGGTGTTACAGCCGCTTGAATTGATTCAAGTCCTGGATTTGAAATAGGGCCGGGAGGCAATCCTTTGTACCTGTAAGTATTGTATGGAGAGTCAATATTTAAATCTCCATTTGTTAGGTCGTATGCATTACCTTTAAAAATATATGGAAATACTGCATCAACCTGAAGCGGCATGTCTATGGATAATCGTTTCCATAGAATTCCTGAAATGATTCGTTTTGACTCAAGCAGTCGTGCCTCTCTCTCAAGAATAGAAGCAATGATTATAACTTCGCTAAGAGGTTTGCCAAATTGATCTACTTCATCCTCTACTTCAGCAACTTTTCTGTCAAAAGCTTTTTTCAACTCCCTAATCACGGTGCGTTCTGTCACATTTGGTAAAAACAAATATGTATCAGGAAAAAGATAACCCTCCTCTTTTTTTGCTAAAATATTGAACATAGACTCGTCAAATTCACTAAAAATACTTGAGAATTTAGCTCCTATCTCCATCACTGTTTCCCCTTCAAATATTGTGATTTGTATAGGTTCAAGTCCAAATTTTCCTTTTGTGATTATGTACGCTACTTGAATTACACTTTTACGTTCTCCGAAAAAGTAATCTCCAAACAGTACTCCGCCGTCATCACCAAAAACAATCACTAGGTTCTTAAACCAAAACTGTGACTGTATAACATTAGCATCTGATAATACTTTAGCGGTATCCTCAAGTGTAAGCCCTTCTTCAATTGCTATTGTACTGCTAACCGGGAAATCAGAAGGAGCTCGATAAACTGTTATGTATAGAATTATCAGTATAGACAAAACTAATAATAGAACAGTTTTTATATAGACAGACAAACTAACAAACCAAGCCCGTATCTTATTTATGTATTCCTTGAAAGAGATCATTATACTGGCAAGTTTGGCGGAGCTTCTGCTTTTGTTGATTGTATTTTTCCAAGTGTTGGTGTTTGAGCAACCTGGCCCGGGAAGTGGTAAATTGTAGCAAGCTCTTCTGTATTCATTACAAAATGAAGAGTTTTGTATGGTTCGTGAAAATAAGAGCGGCGCTTATATGCATCGAGTAATCTGCGTCTATCACGATCCCAACGCATGTCTTTAAAATCCTGCCATGGATAATCGTATTTCATACCCCACCGAGTCCCTACAAAACGATTGAGTTTATTTGACCAAAATGGCTTAAAGAAATAGATAAGAGAATAAATACAGGACGCATTGAAATTAGGCTGATCTGCCATATAGATTGCACGCATGCCGCAATCGTACCCAAGCTTGGTAACACTTCTCTCAATTGCCTTTAGCTCTTCCTGCTCTCCCGGAGAAAGCGTTGTAAAAATTGGAAAACCGGAAGGAGAAAATTGTGAAGAGCCTAATGTTTTTGGATCTCGTTTCATAAGATCGTTTATAAGGTTTTTAGCTTCTTCCTGCCATCCAATCTTTCCGAAAACTGTTCCCTTCTTGTGCTTCTTTTCAATCCATTTAGAATCCCTATTAACACGAATCATAATCTGAAACCATAACTGTTCACCCTTCCCAAGGGATCCCAAGAACTCAAGAACCGACACAAATGGATCAACTTTTTGCTCCTCTTTTGGTTGTGTTTCATGAAGTCCATAGTCTATGTATGTCCTGATAGGATATGCATCCTCTCTATCTAGAGTGTAATCAAGACCCCACATAAACTTGGGATTAACATTAGGACTTCTCGTGTAATCAGAAGCTTCAAAAATTTCAATATTTGGATATTGTGCGTAAATATCCGCTTCAATGAGACGCCGAAAATCTTTTCGCGTCCATATAAAAAAATGTATCTCTCCCTCAATCGAAACGATTTCAAATGACCACCACGGACGAACATTGCCGTTTATATATCTTTTTATAAATGTCGACTCACCCGGCCTTCGATGAAGTGTGCTAAAGATGGTCTCCATAGCAAGCGGGGTTTTTTCAATTTCGCGTGGCAGTTTTATTTCGAGAAGTACATTTTCCATCTTACTTATAGTGCGTGCACGAATATACTCAACCCATACGTGCCACCCCCACGCACCAAGCGCAATTGGAATCCATATCGGAGCAAGCGTCACAAACACTTGTATAGTATCGGCTATTGTCTCCGGACGCAGACTTTCTGCCCACAAAATAAGAATAAAAAATATAAAAGACAGAAAACCAGAACCGGTGATGCCGAAGTTTTCAATGTAAGTAATAACTCTCGTGATCATGTAACGTGTTTGAGTATATGTAGAAACAACAGAGAAATCAAAACATCACACAGCGTGACATTTCATATACACATTATACAACACACCTTGCATAGGCTTAAATAAGATAATCACTATGTGTTGGACGTTTATTACACGAGTATGTACCGTCCATCCCCACCGCGCTCAAATTGTGCTGAATCCTGAAGATTAACTAGAATTGTATTGTCTTTTACGTATCTTTCTTTTCGAACCTTATCTACAATTTCCTCTCTAGTAAGTGGTCCATTTTTTTCAAGAATCTCACGAATAACATCTTTAACTATTCCTTTTGTATAGCCCCATTCAGATAGTGCATACAAACCTCGCCCTACAAGAACAAAGCGCCTGTCCTTAATAAGCTCGTTGTGGCACGTTGCTTCATGTGCACGCTTATCAAATAGGTCAGAAATAGAGTGAGCCACCTCCCTAAAATGCATGGGAGATCCATGCTGTTTAATTGCAAGGTACGCGTAATCACGCATGCCTTTTGCACGCACATTTGGTGAAGTCGCACGTCCCCATTCTCCAAGAGGATTTTTGCCTATAGTTTTTGAAAGTGACAACCATCTCCTGACAACCTCTTCGGTACGATATCTCTGATTAAGATCTTTAACTTCATTTAAAAAAGAATTTATAAGTTCAGATTCCGGAATGAGTGCATCGTCGGATAAGTTTTTGTAAAGTTTTCTAAGTGATTCATGAATTTTCTTTGAAAGACCTTCGTCAAGATACCATCTGTGTTTAAACTCACTGTCTTCTTTCTTTTTCTTAAATGACTCTCCAAGTACTAAAAGCAAATGAGTATGATTTTGTGTTGAAGTATCTTTCGCAACTGTTTTTAGAAATCCTCCTTCTGGCACCATTCCACCAAGCGAATCTATAAAATTAGCGAGCTCGTCAAATACTCCCTGCTCTTCCTGAAATGTACTGGATTTTCGAATACTATTAAGTGCATAGTTTTCAATCTGCCTTACACGTTCTCGTGTAATGCCGTATGTTTTTCCAATAGCTTCAAGTGTTTGCTTTTTGGAAGAATCTCCTAAACCAAAACGGTTCGTTACAATTTCACGAGCTCGAGGCGGTAGCACGGCG
>CAJXDB010000049.1 GCA_913052285.1 uncultured bacterium
TAAAATCATCATCAGTAATACCAGATCCACCATGAAGAACCATCGGCACTCCGCCCGCTTCGCGCAATTCCTTAATACGATCAGCACTTATGTTAGGATTCTTTCCGCTCTTAAGCATTCCGTGAAGGTTGCCGACCGCTGGAGCAACGAGATCAACACCTGTCTTTGCTACAAAATCTGAGAGCTCTTCTGGTTTTGTCATTGCATCTTCGGTTATATCTGCACCTTTCGGAACCTCATCTAGAAGTTTTGAGGACTTTCCAATGTAGCCAATCTCCCCCTCTACAAGCACATCTTTTCCTGAGTCTTTTGCATACTTAACACACTCTCGGGTCAATTCTACATTTTCTTCAAATGAAAGCTTTGCACCATCAAAAATTACAGCGTCGTAACCAACTTGAATCGCCTCCTTTACTCGTTCAAGTGAGTAAGTGTGATCGGCATTCAAAAAAATTGGATGATCAAACTCTTCACGAAGGCTTTGTACAAGAGCTACGACTTGCTTTGGACCAATAAAATCGCGCTCACCTTCTGATGTACCGATGACAACAGGGACATTACAAGAACGAGAAGCCGCAATAACTCCACACAGCATCTCAGTATCAGAAACATTAAAATGCCCAATGGCGACTTTCTTCTCCTCTGCATCCAAAATACACTCTCGAAGCGTCTTCATAGAAATATTGTAGCATGAAAAAAAGCGGCACCTATGTAGGTGCCGCGTCTCAAGTTCAACAATCCAGCTAGAGTAGTGGCGGGTCTATCCAGCCAGGGGTATGGGCTGATCCATACGACAGAGCCTTCCTCCTGGTCCCGCATACGCCTCATTCGACAACACAAATGCTGAGACATCGACACGGATAACCTCGGCGGTCGGCGTAATAGATGAGGAAACCTGCGGCATCACCGGATGGAGGCCGCTTCCAAGAGCCTTGACTTCTCGTGCCCGACCATCCATATCCTTGTAAAAAATTGGGCTTCCGGTGCCTTCGAAACGCTCACTGCTCAGGACAAAATAGCTACAACCAGGTAAGTTATAATACAGCAATGGATTCACCTCCTTTCCTATTCTCTGTTTACCATCTCATTAGCGGTAGGTCAATATGATATACTTTTTATATGGAAAAGCTTGATTTTGTAGCAATTGGAGACATTACTACCGACGCATTTATAAAACTCAAGGATGCAAAGGTACACTGCAAGGTAAATCACAATGACTGTGAGCTCTGTGTTCGTTTTGGTGACAAGGTGCCGTATGAGTCGGTAACTGAAGTACGCGCCGTTGGGAACAGCCCGAATGCTGCAGTTTCTGCACACCGTCTTGGCCTTAATTCTGCACTTATTACAAATTTGGGAGATGACGAGAATGGGGAGAAATGTATTAACAAACTTAAAGAAGAGGGAGTTAACTGTGATTACATTTCCGTCCATGAAAATAAAGAAACCAACTATCACTACGTTCTCTGGTATGAGGCAGAACGCACAATCCTAGTAAAACACCACGAATATGAGTACAAATTACCTGAACTTTCAGCACCGAAGTGGCTGTACTTAAGCTCCCTTGGTGAAAATTCTCTTCCCTATCATAATGAAATTGAAGAATACTTAAGAAAGAATCCTGAAACAAAATTGGCATTTCAGCCAGGCACATTTCAGATGAAGCTTGGATACGAAAAACTTAAGAGCCTTTACAAGGAAACCGAACTTTTCTTCTGCAATAAAGAGGAGGCACAGAGAATATTAAATACCGATGAAAGTGATATAAAAAACTTACTCGGAGGCATATGTGAACTTGGTCCAAAAATATCCATAATTACTGACGGCCGAGATGGAGCATACGCATTTGACGGAAATGAGATATGGCACACACCGATGTATCCAGACCCCAAAGCGCCTGTTGATCGCACAGGTGCAGGAGACTCATTCGCGTCCACGTTTACTGCCGCACTTGCACTTGGAAAAACAATCCCAGAAGCACTCTCATGGGGACCGATAAATTCAATGTCTGTAGTTCAGCACGTAGGCGCCCAAGAAGGACTTCTAACTCTCGACAAGCTCGAAGATCTATTAGCGAAAGCCCCAACAGACTACAAACTAACACAAATTACTTAAATTAACCTCAACCCACTCATGTTCACGATCGTGAACATGAGTGGGTTGAGAAGATCCAAACAACAATAGACTAGAGAAAGTGTAACTATTCGCGTAACCTCCAGCCGCGATTGAAAAGATAACCGGTTAAGAATCCGAGTCCTATAATAAGTACAAAAATTAAAACTACTCCAACCAAAAGATTTGATTCGCTTACGCCAATCATTGAGTAGCGTATACCGTCTATAAAGTAGAAGAATGGATTAAACTGCATTATCGGCTGAATCTTTTCCGGAAGCATAGTAATCGAGTTAAAGACACCTCCAAGAAATGAGAGAGGTAGAATAACAAAAACATTTAATACATTTAAGTGTTCAAACTGTTCCGCCCATAGACCGACAATAATTCCAACGAGTGAAAAAACAACAGAGACTGAAAGTATATAAAAGAGAAAGATACCAAAATGCTCAAGGCTTGCCGCACTAAAGAAAACTGCGATAAGAAAAACACCAAGTCCTACGACAATACCGCGGATTATGCCTCCAATAACATAGCCCGTAATCATTTCAAAATGAGAAAGTGGCACAACGAGGATTTCCTCAATATGTCGTGCGAATCGTTGAAAGAATATCGACGACGATGTCTGTGAAAACGATGCGGCAATAAGATTCATCATAAGAATTCCTGGTAGTACAAAGTCTATGTAGCGCACACCAGCAATGAGATCAATTTTGCTTCCAACAACAAAACCAAAAATCACAATATAGAGTACAGCGCTAATCCACGGTGTTACAAGTGTTTGAACCGGAACGCGAAGAAAACGCTGTGATTCCCTACGAACAAACGTCCATAACCCTATCCAATTTACGTTACTTTTCATGATTCCTGGTTATCTCTAAATACCGCTTTTCAAGAGTGTGTCCGCCTTCTGTAAATTCACTCTTGTCCCCAATTGCAACAATTTTTCCCTTGTTTATTATGGCTATTCTATTACACAGAAGCTCAACTTCTTCCAAGTAATGCGATGTTAAAAGAATCGTCTTTCCATCTTTATTTAACTCCTGAAGAAAGCGCCATAGATCGTGACGAAGCTCCACGTCAACTCCTGCTGTCGGCTCGTCCAAAATAAGAAGATCAGGGTCATGCACCATTGCACGAGCAAGCATTACACGACGCTTAAGCCCCCCGGATAAAGTGCGGAATTGTTTTTTACCATGCCCCCTAAGTTCAAAACGGTCGAGAAGGTATTCGATGCGCTCATTGCGATCCTTTTTGGACATACCGTAAAAACCGCCGACCCAATCGAGAATATTTCTCGGTGTCGCAAAAATATCAACATTGTATTCTATCTATTGAGTAAAACAATAGTTGATTTGATAT
>CAJXDB010000050.1 GCA_913052285.1 uncultured bacterium
TCAAAAACTTTCTTATGTGCAACCTCCTTTCCTTCTATTACGAAAGGATCTTGTGTACTTCTTAGTGCACGTTCGTCAGAGCTGGGCTTGCTTGCTTCGAAAGTCTCGGCTTCACGAAGGGCTTCGTGGTCAATTGGTTGAGCAAGAACTTCATTGGTTATCCCAAGTAAAAAACTAGCTGCAAGTAAAAAAATGATGCTGTAAATTGCGATTTTCATACTAAAATCTAATAATTAATCTTCGTGCAGCTGACTGGAGAAGTTTTTCTAAGTGCTGTATTGAGAGTTGAATTGATGCTGTGCCACTTACCTCTTCTGGGCGTTCAAGTGTAATTTTTCCCGGCACGCCGTCCAATACAGTTTCTCTATTATTAATACGCCACTCATATTTAAGTGCGCTATCATCCAAGTTTTTTGCAGAAATAAAATAAGGGCTTGCAACTAGGGAGATTTCTTCATTTGTAAATGTAACTTGATTTATAAAAGCTCTTTCATAGCGAATACCAAGAAGTGGATGACTTTCATAGAAAAAGATAGTTGGCTCAACTGCATCTATTTGTGTCACACCTCTTCCTGTAAGTGCACCGCTTTGTGTTTCAACTTCAACCGATACAGTCGTAGACTGGAAGAATTTTGGGCCAGATACCCTTACACTTTGTTTTCCAAATCCAGACAATCTTCCAAGCACTTTTCCATCTTGTTTCCATGTATAAATTAGCGTGCTCGGATCAACAGTGTTTTTATTCTGTGTAATAAATGTAGGAAATGCCGCAACAACTATTTCAGCGTCTGCCGCAGGAAGAGCTTTTCCGCTGTAGAGTGGAGGTGTATATGTTTCTCCCTCCCACACAAGATCAACTTCGGTCGGGCGAATGGTGAACTGTTTCGTGAATAAAGCCCCTGAACGTGTTTGAACGATTACTTCAATAGAAGATTGACTGCCAAGCTCACCTGTTATAAAAGAGGCTTCTGTTTGTCCAATTCCGCGAGCTATAAGGCTTGAATTTACGAACCATGCTACTTCTGAACGGTTTAGATCTATGGAGAAACTCTGCACCCGCATTGAAACTTCTTGATTTGGACCGGGAAAATTTGGGAAAGCGGTAACATCTATTGTATTTCCGAGTCCTGGTATTTGAGCGTGTACTGGCAGAAAAATAGTTAAAAAAAGACTTACAACCAGTATCGATACGATTTTTATACTTTGAGTTTTCATACAGCTTGTGCCAACTTCATTTTATTTGAAGCATGTTTTTTCTTGTCTTCAAGCTTTGAAACAAATATTGTTGCCGCTATAACAGCTGTCCAAATAGGAAGAGCGTTTAATAAAGGCATTATTTCAAATAGTGTTCCACCAAACAAAATAACTGCTTTTATAAATTTCCCACTTAACATACCTACTCCATGTATGCGAAGCCATACAAGAAAAAGTAGAAGAGCAAATAAACTAAGTAGCATAGTAAGTATGATTGCAAGTGCCGGTCCGGCAAGTCCTATAATTGGTATACCTATTGTGCCGTAAAATATGCTAAATAAAGCCTGAAGGCCGTCTATAACACCTGCTACAGCAAGCATGCTCCACTTTGTCACAGTCCCAATTCTATACTTACCCATCATCATATTACTGTTTTGGAGTCGCGCCAGAATCAAGCTCTTTTTTGGCTTTTTTAGCTGCAAGAATCTGTGAAGGATCTGAAGTAATAATCTGATCTTCTGTATATGATGCGATGATTTTAATTGCAACATGCTTAAGACCTGCAAAGAAGATTCCTTCACCAACGTCTGCTTCAAGAAGTAGATATTTTTCTTCGTCGGTGAGATTAAACGTTTTTTGCACCAAATCAATTGACGACGGAGACTGTTTAAGGAGAAGTTGAAGAGAAGAGTTGGTTATAATTGGAAGCCCGTATGGAGAATTAAGAAAGTCGGCTACGTCTTGCGTGATGGTTGCAAGTCCTAGATAGTATTTTCGGCCTCTTTTGGCAATTCCAAACAGAAATGACGCTGTGTCTTTCGATTGCATCATCCAGTATGCTTCATCAACTATAAGAAGACGCTTTTTAAGTTCTTTTCGAATGGCAGTCCAGATAAAGTGAGTTACAATATGCATCGCAACTGGCTTGAGCTCGTCCTCCATGTCGCGGATTGAAAACACTACAAATTTTTTGTTAATGTCAACGTTTGTTGGTCGATTTATAAATCCGGACCATGTACCCTTAGTATATTTTGAAAGGCGCTGTACCAGTGAGTCACTTCCCTCCATACCTGCAAGCACAAGCTCAAAGTCGCTCATGAGTGGTGGCTCGATATTTGTGAAATCACTATTCCCACTAATATCTTTAAGTGCATATGTTTCAGTTATTGCTCTGTCAACAATTGCATCTTCTTCGGGAGTAAGTCCGCCAAGCATAATTCTAAAAAGTCCAACCAGATTCACAATATTTGAACGCAGTATATCTCCTGGAGATTCATCTTCCCTCGGAATTGGAAGATCGAATGGATTTATGTGGTGCTCGCTTGTGAGAGAAATGTTAAAGTAGCGCCCACCTGTTGCTTCAGCCATATATTCGTACTCGCGTTCCGGATCAATAACGATAACTTCTGTGTCAAACATGAGTGAGCGAAGAATCTCGAGCTTCGTGGCGTATGATTTTCCTGATCCTGACTTTGAAAATGTGACAGAATTGTAGTTTTCAAGTGAGAAACGATCGAAAAGAACTAAGCTTGAGTTATGGCGGTTTATGCCGTATAAAATTCCCTTGTCACTCGTAAGGTCAAAGGAGATAAATGGAAACAAGCTCGATAGTGGAGATGAATTTAACTTAGAGTGCACTTTTAGAAGGTCTGTTCCAATAGGAAGAATACTTTTATATCCTTGTTCTTGCTGGAATAGTGCGGGTTTTAAGTATATAAGTTTTGATTCAAGCATTGATTTAACCTCTGATTCTGTTTTATCAAGTTCTTCTTTGCTATCTCCGTAAATAGATATATATAGACCGACGTCAAACAGACGTTCTTGCGCTTGTTGGAGTTGGTCACGAAGTGCTTCAAGGTCTTGGTGCGCAGTGTCAAGTTTTGGATCTCTTACCAGCCCTTTTTCTTCGCGTGAATGAATTTGGCTTTGAACTTCTGCAACTTTTTTCTGAAATTTTCTAAGAACTGCCGCGGTATCAATCGGGTGAACAAAAATAGAAACATCAAATACCTTGTCTAGGTTTATAATCGGCGAAAACCAATTGTCGGTAAGGTAGCGAGGATATGAAATAACAAAAAATGTACGCACTATCTTGTCTCCAAGGTTAAGCTCTTTCGGAGAAACCTTAAGTGCTGACGGAGCTACAACGTCTTTAAGCTCCAATATACCACTTCGGTAAATTTCTTCAGGGAGAATAGGTTCAATTGAAGGCTCTCCCCTCTCT
>CAJXDB010000051.1 GCA_913052285.1 uncultured bacterium
CCCTGAAAGAAGTTGAGTCAAGTCGTATTGCACTTTGTTTGTGTCTTGGTATTCATCAACGTGAATGTAGTGCCATTTGTTTTGATAATGTTTACGAATATCCTCATTGTCTTTTAATAGTGAAGCGGTTTTAAGCAGAAGGTCGTCAAAATCAAGTGCTTTGTTCTTTGAAAGAATTTTTTCGTATTCTTCCCATACATTTCCAACAATTCTAGGAAAGTATCCACTGGCACTTTCCTTGTACGTATGTGCATGTACAACATTTCCTTTTTCTTTTGATATAACGGAAAGTATTTTTCTCGGTTCATACTGGCTTGGATCAAGGCCGACAGTTTTCGTTGCCTCTTTTACAGCTCGCGCAGAGTCACTTCGGTCGTAAATAGTAAAATGTCGTGGAATAGAAAGCGTTCGCGCATTATCTTTTAAAATTTTTACGCCGAGACTATGAAATGTTGCAATGTATGGACTATGATTTGTTGAAATCGGCAGATTAAGATCTCTGTTGTTTTTAATAAGATCCTGAATACGCTCTTTCATCTCTTTTGCGGCCTTATTTGTGAATGTTACAGCCAAAATCTGATCAGGATTAACCCCTTCTTGTATTAAATGAAGGACTCTATGAGCAAGGGTTCGTGTTTTTCCAGCGCCAGCTCCTGCAATAATCAAAAGAGGTCCATTTTTATGTAAAACAGCCTCTTTTTGGTGATTATTAAGCTCTTGAAGCCTATTCATGGTGCTACTATACACTAATCCACAGCACTATGTGCCCGTAGTTGACTTTATATAGCGACTTGCTACCATTAACTAACAGCGACAAGATTGGGTTGTATGGCTCAACAAAGCCATATTGTTTCTGAATCTTGGGAGAAGCGCTTAACCATTGGCTTATTTTATCTGATCTACAAGACCCTGGTTCTCGGATACGGATGTGGCTGAACCAGGTAATAAAGTTGGTGCGAAGGGGACTCTTACATAAAGAGGTCTTCTTTGCCGTTCTACTTCTTGTGGCGGTGCCATTTGTGGCACATGCCGGAATTTTTTCATTTACACTTCAAGTTCTTGGAGGAGAAGGAACAGGTATTGTATACAATTCACAAACCATGCCTCTCTTGCGTGCTGCGGTAAATATTGACCCTAATCCTTCGAAGGGAGGTGGTGATATTACTATTGTTGAGGGACAGGCACTTCTTGCTGAAACAGGACCTTCCGGTACAATGGCAGACATTGAAGATGCTTCAACTGGGGGACAGATTAGCGTTTATGTTGTTCGTGAAGGAGACTCGCTTTCACAAATTGCAAAAATGTTTGGTGTTTCATCAAACACTATCGTATGGGCAAACGACATTAAAAGAGGATCTCTTATCCACGAAGGACAGACACTAATTATCCTTCCAGTAACAGGTGTTCGTCATACAGTGGCATCTGGCGACACCATTCAAAGTATTACAAAGAAGTACAAAGGTGATGTGAAAGAAATTCTGCAGTACAACGACTTTGGTGAAGATGTCGTGTTAGTGGTTGGAAGTATAGTAGTGATTCCTGACGGTGAGATTGAAACACCGAAGTACACTCCAAGTTACTCAAGACGAATCGTTCGTGGCACAGGGGGACCTTCTTACGATGGGTATTACCTACGTCCTGTAATTGGAGGAATCCGATCACAAGACCTTCATGGATATAATGCGATCGACATTGCGGCACCATATGGTACACCGATTATGGCTGCGGCTGACGGTACAGTTATTATCACACGCGACTATGGATGGAATGGCGGGTACGGAAAATATGTTGCCATTTCTCATGAAAACGGTACACAGACTCTCTACGCGCACAACTCAAGCAATATTGTCTACGTCGGGCAACCAGTTGTGAAAGGGCAAGTTATTGCATACATGGGAGCAACTGGACGAAGTACCGGCAATCACGTTCACTTTGAAATTCGCGGGGCTAAAAACCCGTTCTAGAGAATATCTAAATAGCTAAAATAGGCCGCTGTTAGGCGGTTTTTTTGTTTTATATTGTTGTTATCAGCTTCTTTGGTCGGTACTGGAGCGCTTCAAGAATGTGAGGCACTTCAATATTGTTTTTATTATCAAGGTCTGCGATAGTGCGCGCCAACTTCACTACTCGGTGATATGCTCGCGGTGATAGGTCAAGTTTTTTTGCTGAAACATTCAATATATCTTTAACGTTCGAATCCAGGTCTATAAATGTATCAAGGTCTCGCACGCTCATACTACTATTTGTAGCAATTGACCTCTCCGCATTTTTAAATCGTTCCATTTGTATAGTTCGAGCGGCTAGTACACGTTTTCGTGTTGTCTCTGTTTCTTCAGTACTTACAGATTTTTTAGAAAGTTGTTCATATGGAATGTTTGAAACTTCGATCCACATATCAATACGATCGATAATTGGTCCGGACATCTTTCTCTGGTATCTCATAAGTGTCCCGCTTGAACATGTGCACTCTCGTCCGGTTCCATAATTTCCGCACGGGCACGGATTCATGGCGGCTATAAGAATAAAGTGAGCTGGAAATGTCTGCGATCCTTTTGCTCGCGATATATTTACTACTCGTTCTTCAAGAGGTTGACGAAGTGCTTCAATAACTCTTCGTTCAAATTCAGGAAACTCGTCAAGAAATAAAACTCCGCGGTGAGCAAGTGTAATTTCGCCTGGTTTTGGAAATGTTCCTCCTCCGGTAAGAGCGACATATGATGCTGTGTGATGAGGTGCACGAAACGGAGGTTTTGTAACCAAGGGTTCATTCAATATTCCTGAAACAGAATGTATGGCAGTAACTTCAAGTACTTCTTCAAGAGAAAGCTCTGGTAAAAGATGTGCAAGTGCGCGTGCAAGCATGGTCTTTCCAGTTCCTGGAGGCCCGAACAGTGCAATGTTGTGACCGCCTGCGGCAGAAATTTCGAGTCCTCGCTTTGCAGTCTGCTGTCCGCGTATATCGTCAAGAGTTACATCGTGTGTTTTTGTTGTGTGGACAATACATGTTTCTTTTTGTTGTGGTAAAGGCACCTGCTTGTCACGTTTTGTATCAACGTGGTCGAGTATCTCACCTAGCGTATCCGCGCCTAAGACTTTTATACCGGAAACTATTGCCGCTTCTTCTGCATTCTCCTTTGGGACAAAAACCTCTGTAAACCCTCTTTGTTTTGCCTCTAGAACAGATGGCAGTATTCCTCGTACAGGCCTTATTGTTCCCTCAAGGGACAGTTCTCCTAAAAAAGTTTTACCTTCTGGGTCAAATGAAATTTCTTCTGCGGCAAGA
>CAJXDB010000052.1 GCA_913052285.1 uncultured bacterium
TGATTTTGATAAAAAGATGCAAGTTCCATTACCTCATCTCCATAAAAAGCGTATGCTCTCTTTTCCGCATTCCTCCAACCGGCAAAGTACCGAAGAGCTGCTAAGCGCTCAGATGTAAATGTTCCCCTGTCTGCACCGTTATCCATAAGAAGAAGTGCTGAGGCAATAAAGGCAGTGCGTGGATCCCACGGATTAGGTGGATTTTGTCCAGCCGCTTTTGCAATACGATCTTCATATAAAACCCAGGTGGATGGAATAAATTGAGCAGGTCCCATAGCACCTCCATACCCATACGAAGGCGGGCATGATACAACCTGCGCATACGGATTAATTCCAAGCTTATTAACAATGTCAAAAAATGGATCAACGTCCCGTGTTGACTTCATGACACCAGAGAAAAATCTTCCAGTATTAACACCTTTACCATCTCCCTTATTAGGACTATTGGTTATTAAACATTGTCCTACATTTTGCCCCAAATTAGATTCTTGAGCGATAACCCCGAGTATAAAAGCGGCTCGAAC
The DNA here is from genome assembly GCA_913052285.1 of uncultured bacterium. Classification (GTDB taxonomy): domain Bacteria; phylum Patescibacteriota; class Minisyncoccia; order Phycocordibacterales; family CAJXDB01; genus CAJXDB01. The sequence goes on from CAJXDB010000052.1 coordinate 525, forward strand.
TCCTGTAATATTTGATACGTCAGTCGCATACCTGTATGCGTCAGCAAATGGGATTGGCGCTGTTCCTCGAAGTGTAAAAAGTTCAGCATAAATCTCGGCTGCACTTTTTTCTTTAGAACGTATGAAATTTTGATATACGTCCTCTACACCCTTTGTTATCTTTAGTATTTTTTGTTTTTCAGCTTCTTGTTGCTCAATCTTTTTCTTCTCAAGTTCTTGAAGTGAGCGAAGCGCTACCTCATCAAGGCGTCTTTCTTCTAGTGCGCTCTTCTCAACTTCTGTATCTTCTTTTGTGACCTCAATTTCCTCAAATGAGTCTTTGAGTGCTAGCTTTATTGAATCAAAAGAATCAAGATCCTCAAAAAAATCAGACAAATTTTGATTACTTAAAATGACCTCTACAAGCGATATGTGATCAATTTCATTAGTGCGCCTTATAAGCTGTGCGAGAGAATCCTTTTCACGCTCGAATTTCGCGGTCAACTCGCCTATAGTAAGCTCTTTGCCATATATATCGTCTGTAAGTCCTTGAATAGAAATGTTGCGCGCTCGTATAGCAAGTCTTGCTCTTTCAATTTTTGCATCAAGAATTGCAACGTCGCGCTCAAGAGAAACACGTTCATTTTGCTTTGCTCTAAGAAGCTCTTGTTGTGCGGCAATCTCGGCCTCAAGCACCGAAAGTTCTGCCTCAAGCTCCGCTCGACGATTTTCAATACTCTGTCCAAATGCCGTGCCCTGAAACACAGCGAGAATAAGAAATGCAAGTATAAAAGATGTACAGAGTACCTTTCCGAGATTACTACTCATGAGTAGTAGTATATCAAATTAGCTGTCTTGTTTTTGATTTTCTTTAGACTCTTCTTGGTCTCCTCCGTCCGCATCTTCTTCTTTACCTTTCTTTTCAACTTCAATTTGTGATAAATCAGGATCCTCTTCAGACACCTCTTCTTCCTCTACAACTTCTGAAACAAGCGCAACAACTTCTTGAGGACCTGTTACTGCAGTTACCCCTTCAGGTATTACAATATCTTTCACAAGCACTTGCGCATTAAAGTCAGTAAGTGGTGATACATCAACGTAAATTGAGTGTGGCAAATCTTTAGGAAGCGCCTCGATCTCAACTTCGTGAAGTACTTTTACCAATGCTCCTCCAAGTTCCTTCACAGCTGGAGCATCGCCGGTAAACTCAAGTGAAACACTAACCTGTACTTTCTTCCCTTTCTCAATAACATAGAAATCTGCATGTCGCGGCTCTCCTGTTATAGGGTCAACATCAACATCGTGAATAAGCGAATCTTTATCTTCTTTTAGTCCTTTAAGCGTTACTATAGTTGACTCACCTGCCTCTTTCCACACATTTTTAAATTCACGGTCAGACATAGTAACAGGTGCTGTTTTTTCTTTTGGACCATACAACACTCCTGGAATTGAACCATCCTCACGCAATTTCTTAAGCGCTTTGGTTCCTGTTATTTCACGTGTTTGTATTTCAAGTTCGGGCATGGGCAGCAGTATACTTAAACTTTGCTATAAACGCAATTATTTTTTTACAACGTTATCAGGAGTTTTGCCGTCAAAAAAGTCAATTATATTCTTCGAGGCTATTTCCGCCATCTTACCTCGCGTCTCTTCAGTCGCTGAGGCAATGTGGGGAGTTATAACAACATTTTTAAGATCTGTAAGCCCCGGGGCAAGCTTTGGCTCGTCTTCAAATACATCAAGAGCAGCTCCTCGTATTGAGCCGTTTTTTAGCGCTTCAACCAGCGCACTCTCTTTTATTACTTGTCCGCGTGAACTGTTTACCAAGTACGCAGTATTTTTCATCACTGAAAGCATTTCTTTATTGATTAGATGTTTCGTTGAATCAAGTAGCGGAACGTGCACGGTCACCACATCAGCTGTCTTACAAACATCTTGAACCGAAGCCTTAAATACAGCATCGTATTCTTTCTCAAATTCTTCATTTTGTTTAACGTCAAAATAACAAATATTCATTCCAAGGCCACGTGATGCAATATGAGCGACACGTTGTCCAATACGCCCCGCACCAAGTATGCCGAGCGTTTTTCCTTTAAGGTCGGTGCCCAAAAGAAGCATTGGAGCCCAACCTTCAAACTTTCCCGCGCGAACAAACCAATCCCCTTCCACAGTGCGAGAAGTAATTGTAAGCATGAGAGCTACTGTGTGCTCTGCAACTGTATCTGTAAGAACCCCGGGGGTATTAGTTACTGTAATACCACGCTTGTCTGCCTCCTCTATATCGATGTTGTTAAAACCAACAGCATAGTTTGCAAAAATCTTAGCACTCGGCACTGCATCGAATACCTCTGAATTAACATTGTCAGTCAACAGAGAAAGAACGGCATCGTACGATTTATTTTGTAGCTCTGAAATAAGCTCACTTTTTGTAAGAACTCCATCTTTACTACTTATATCTACCTCACATCCGTGCTCTTCTAAAAGTGCAATGCCTACTTCCGGAATAGCTCTTGTAACATATACTTTTTTCATAATTTTGCGATTATTTATCCAGAGCAAACACTATAAATTATTAAACAGTTTGAGTCGCCCTTCTACGACGTGCTGAACGGCCTGAACAGCATTTTTCATGTATTTGTACGGTGCGACTTCCTCTGGATTTTCCTGAAGCGATATCTGAATTGCTTTTCGATATGCAACACGGATTTCAGTACTTACATGTATTGTAG
>CAJXDB010000053.1 GCA_913052285.1 uncultured bacterium
GCTTCAGATTGGCCGCACTGGAGTTATTACTCCTGTAGCGCATTTGCGTCCTGTGTCGGTTGCAGGATCAACGGTATCACGTGCGACGCTTCATAATGAAGACCAAATTAAACGTCTCGATGTAAGAGTTGGAGATACCGTTGTTATACAAAAGGCCGGTGATGTTATTCCGGAAGTTGTTGAAGTTTTAAAGAACATGCGAAGAGGTAATGAGAAGCTTTTTGTATTTCCAAGTCGTGTTCCAGAATGTGGAGGAGGTGGACTTATAGAAAGAATTTCCGGAGAGGCGGCATGGCGGTGCGTTAATAAGGATTCTTTTATACAAAAAAGACGCAGACTTTCGCATTTTGCATCACGAATTGCTTTTGATATAGAAGGTCTTGGTCCCAAGATTGTCGGTCTATTGGCTGAAAATAATTTAATAAGCACGTACGATGATATTTTCACCCTTACAAAAGGGGATTTAGTAGAGCTTGAACGTCTTGCCGAAAAATCAAGTGACAATCTTTTAGCTTCTATTGATAAGTCTCGTACAGTATCTTTACCTCGACTGCTCATCGGATTGTCTATTGAGCATGTGGGTGAAGAAACTGCTCATATCCTCGCCAGTCGTTTCGGAACAATTGAAAGTATTCAAAAAGCAAAAAAAGAAGAACTCGCATCTGTTGAAGGTGTTGGAGATGTAGTTGCAGATTCCGTGTATGAGTGGTTTAGAGATAGTGGTAATAAAAAACTTCTAATCCGTCTTTTAAAAGAAATACAAGTGAAAGTTCAAAGAAGGGGAGGTGGTGCTCTTTCAGGAAAGACCGTGGTTCTTACCGGAACTCTTGAGACTCTGTCGCGAGATCAAGCTAAAGAGAGAGTGAGGCGAGCCGGAGGCTCTGTTTCAAGCTCTGTTTCATCAAGTACGGATTTTGTTGTGGCAGGAAGTGAGCCGGGTTCTAAGTATGAAAAAGCACGTGAGCTTGGCGTTTCGATATTGAGCGAACAAAAGTTTCTCGATCTCTTAGATCGGTAGTGGTACTATTGAGTCATGATTACTCCGGATGAAGTAAAAAAACTTACTAATCTCGCCATGATTTCGCTTTCTCAAAAAGAGCTCGAAGAGCTTCATGGTGATTTTGAATCCATATTAGAATACGTATCACATATTCAAAAGGCTCCTAAAACAGACAAATTATCTTCACGTGGTGAGGTTAATGTTATGCGTGAGGACGGTGATCCACATGAAAGTGGAATGTACAGCGAAGCTCTTCTTAAAGCACTGCCTAAACAAAAAGATGGTTATATGGAAGTTAAGAAAATTTTGACAGAAAAATAGAATGCTTGATACAAAAACACTTACCATAGCTAAGGCGAGAAAGGGACTTCTTGAAGGAGATTTTTCAGCACATGATCTTGCTAAAGCTCATTTGGATATTATTAAAAAAGAGGACTCTGAAATATATGCGTATATTGAGGTTTTTGACGATGTGCTTAATGAAGCTAAGGGAGCCGACGAGATACTTCGTAAAAAAAAGGAGTCCTCACATATTCTTACCGGCATACCAATAGCGTTTAAAGACAACATATTGATTCAAGGTAAGAGTGTTACCGCGGCGTCTAAAATTCTTCAAGGATACACCGCACCGTACAACGCAACAGTATCTGAAAAACTTAAAGATACCGGTGCGGTATTTCTTGGGCGAACGAATATGGATGAATTTGCCATGGGATCTTCAACTGAAAACTCAAGTTATGGAACAACAAAAAACCCACACGACACCCTGCGTGTTCCTGGTGGTTCGTCTGGAGGGTCTGCCGCCGCAGTTTCAATGGGAGGTGCTTTAGTAGCGCTCGGGTCGGACACAGGAGGTTCAATCCGTCAGCCTGCAAGCTTCTGCGGTATTGTCGGTTTAAAACCAACATACGGAGCTGTATCACGATACGGGCTTATGGCAATGGGATCTTCTCTTGATCAAATAGGGCCACTTGGGCGAACGGTTGGTGACGTTGAGGCTGTCTTTTCTGCAATAAAAGGACTCGATCCTCTCGATAGCACTTCTATTGATTTTGCAAGTGATACTAAGAAAAAAGACCGATTAATTGTTGGTGTTCCTAGACATCTTATGGAAGACGGCGTTGAGGACGATGTTCTTGAGGCATTCAATGGAGCCTTAGAAAAACTTGCTACAGCAGGACATACAATAAAGGACATTGAGCTTAAAAATGTTTCTTATGCACTTGGAGTGTATTACATTATTATGCCTGCAGAAGCGTCAACTAATCTCGCGCGTTTTGATGGAATGCGATTCGGGCTTTTAAAAGAAGGGGATACTCTCTTGGAAGATTATGCTATTACACGCGGTGAAGGATTTGGAAAGGAAGTACGTCGTAGGATAATGCTTGGTACATACGTACTTTCTGCAGGATATTACGACGCATATTACAACAAAGCACAAACTGTTCGAGAGCTTATACATAATGATTTTGAGGAGGCATTTAAAACAGTTGATGTTATCGCAACACCGACAGCACCGACTCCTGCATTTGGAATTGGAGAAAAAAGTGATCCTCTTTCAATGTATCTTTCTGATATTTTTACTATTCCGGCAAACTTAACGGGCATGCCGGCTATATCGGTTCCTGCAGGAACGGTCTCCAGAAAAGAAAAGGATCTTCCAATAGGTCTTCAGTTCGCTGCACCACATAAGCAAGAGAATCTTTTATTTTCTGTCGGGAAATCATTTTTAAATGAGTAGCGTAATTAAATATTTGTAAATAGGGTATGGAGCAAATAAA
>CAJXDB010000054.1 GCA_913052285.1 uncultured bacterium
CAGGCTCAATACGGAGACAGTCTCGAGATAACGCATGACCAAAAAAGTGGTGCCCTATGTATTAGGCAGAACGTAAACACGCCACTGGTAAAAAGCCGTCGGCAAGCGGCACACAACCTTAAGATCGCCATCCAGAAAAAGCTTAAGGTGCGAACAATGGTGCAACCATTTCGAAACACCAAAGCTCTTCATCAGGCGATAGGGCAAATTGCCTAAGAAATGCCACCAACAATAAGAGCCACAAACCGCTGTATTATAGGAACTAATACAGCGGTTAAACAATTTCACTTGAGGACAAAGCGATAATGCTTATTGCTCCACACTGGTCCCGCGTAGCTAACACCGATTCTCGGTGTTTTTTTGATGTCTTTTTTTTCGACTTTCACTCCCCTGTCTTCAATCCAAAGACCTGACTCTTTTGATACTTTTCTTGTATTAAGTAGTTTCCCTACCGAAAGCTCCTTCGTGAGCCGTCCGGGTCCAGAAACTCCTTTCACAGACCGAATAAGTACAGCCGCAGGATATTCTTTCTTACCGGTGACAACATTTAACATATGATGCATGCCGTAAACAAGATATACGTACCAATATCCCGCCTCTCCAAACATAATCTCCGTGCGCACTGTTTTTCCTTTGTGAGCATGCGACGCTTTGTCGGAAAACCCATCATATGCTTCAACCTCCGTGATCATGTACGCCTGCTCACGACCGCGATAATGACGTACCAGAAATTTACCAAGAAGTTTCTCTGCCACTTCAAGTGTTGGTTTCTCAAAAAATGCTTGTGGTAATATTTTTGATTTTATTTTTCTACCAACCATTTTTAAAATTCAAATACTAATATAACTCCTTCACTTCTGTTCACGATCGTGAACAGAAGTGAAGGAGTGTTGATTCATATTAATTAAGCCAATCAAGCGCGAGGGTGAGATGGGAGATGTCCGGGTGCTTCACCGCCTTGAATATGAATACGGCGATTAAGAAGAGTCATTAAAAGTGTTGCAAAAGCGGCTACAATAAATGCCACTTGAATGTTAAAAAATGCTGTAAGTCCAAGGATTAGAATAAGCATGAGAACTCTTCCGCAATTAAGCGCAATCTCTTTGAGCACGGTGAACTCGTCGATATAGTGACCATTGTCCGCCATCTGGTCATACGTACTAGCGTCAAATGACAAGCGGTTAACCACCTTACCGACATTATGATATGTGTCTACAAGAAAAATTTGAAATCCAGTTTCAATAAATACCTTAAAAATCCACCCGGTCGTGTATAAGATTGAGCTTAATGTTAGAACCTTTTGTCTTCCCCATTTGTCTATAATGTCTCCAATGACAAACCGGAGTACAATGAGGGCAAAAACAGTAAGCGAGGAAACAATTCCAACTGCTATATATTTTCCGTCCAAAATAGTGAATATAAAAATAGGCCAAATAACAACAGTGATGACCCCCTGTGCCCCATCGCCAATATACGCCAAGAGAAGAGAACGATGATCTCGACTTATGAGCTTTTGAAATGTCTCTGTGTATCCAAAGCTAAATTCTTCATATGTCCTATCAACAAGAAATAGCGGAAGAATACTTATAAAACTTATTACAACCGAAAGTAAGAACAGACTGTCAAACCCAAAGAATGCTATTACAACTCCTGCGAGAGCCGGAGATATAGTAAGAACGACTTGAGAGGCATTCAGAAGTACTGACATTTGTCTGCCGCGAGTTGCCTTGTCGGTGAACTTGGCAAAATCAACATGGTACGGAACCCAGTACAGAACTTTATAGAAAACAATGAAGGTAACATAAAAGATAAGAGCAACCATTGGATCAACATCCCAGAAAAATAGGGCAAATATTGCAATTACCACAAACAATACAGAGATCATCATTAGCCTCCGTATACCCATACTAACGAGCAGTTTTGCTCCAAATGGCGCCAAAAGACCATGCGCTATAAAGATAAGAAGATAGATTAGAATTACCGCATGTATGGCCTTTCCAAATTCAGTGTAGAAGAAGATTGGGAGAAAGATTGCGAGCGTCGACGCCCCACCGATCTGAAGCAAAAGACGGTTGAAGTAAAGAGCGATTATATTTCGCGAGAATTTAACTCCTTTATAGTCTGAAACACTTAAGCGCCGCATAGTATAAACAAATCAACCTCTTTGATGAGAAAGAGGAATGGGATAATAAGCCGTTATAAAAACGATAATCATACACTTATTTTACCTTATGATTCTTAAGAATCACACAAAAAAGTGTTACTTAACTTGTTACTTAACAAGTTAAGTAACACTTTTTACTCCATGTATTTTGTAACAAATGAAAACCTACTCATGTTCACGATCGTGAACATGAGTAGGTTGGTGTGTAGTCACACTGTTAAATTGTGGTATAATTTTTCAACGACTAACGACTGTTAGTCGTTTTTCAGAGGCTTGCCCGTCCGTAGCTTTCCTGGCCTTCGTAGCCGAAGATACTTCGGCGTAGGAGGCAGCGAAGGAGGGCCCCATCGTCTAGTGGTTAGGACATCAGGTTCTCATCCTGAAAACCGGGGTTCGACTCCCCGTGGGGTCACAAAGTAGAACATTTTTCTCCTCGCGTCGCTCCGCGACGAATTCAGACGGAACTGGCGCGCCGAGCGC